>JBKJKB010000068.1:0-4147 GCA_046597675.1 Gemmatimonadaceae bacterium | reverse complement strand
AATCTCCAACCGCCGGCGAGGATCACCCCGAAGGTCGGCGGCGCAAAGTCGAGCCGGCGGCGGCGCGCGTGACGAAGCTCGGTCAGGGCGAGCAGCCCGGCTCCGGACGCAGCATCGTCACGCGCCGCGCCGCCGGCTCGACTATGCGCCGCTCACCTTCGGTGTGATCCTCGCCGGCGGCTGGAGGTTCACTGATGGTGAGGGCGGGACTCTCGTGGCCATGGGCAGCGGGCGGGGCAGTGCGATTGTTCCGACGCTCATCACCGGCACGGAGGCTGCCGCGGACATCGCCCGGGCGTCGCGTGCCCTGAGCGCTTTTGACCAGCCGCTCTCCGGCTTCTGGGTCCGGGGCGATGCCCCCGACTGGCACGACGGCCCTGCCGCCGTGGCAGCGCACATCGAAGGACTGATCCGATCGCGCCACGGCCTGACCGAAGCGGATGTCGAGGCCCGACCGCTGCTCGGCCTGATCTCGGCGAGCTCGAGTGTGTACCCGACGCGGGAGGAGTGGTTGTTCCTGCGGCGGACCGCCGCGGGCGAGGCAGCGTTCGGCGACATCGAGCACGTCTTCGAAGACAGCTTCTCGGTCCGTGCTCCGTATGCCAGAGAGCTGGCAGACCAGCGGGTGGCAATCGTCGGCTGCGGCTCTCTTGGCTGGCCCATCGCCATAGGCCTTGCGCGCGCGGGCGTCCGCCACTTCTCGCTCTTTGACGCCGACCGCCTGCAGGCCGGCAACCTCGCGCGGCTCGGCGCGCAGCTCGGCCAGGTGGGGGAGCCCAAAGTGGAGGCGCTGGCGGATGCGCTGCGTCAGGTGGCCTCGGGCGTGACCGTCGAGACGCTCGCGACCTTCATTGGCGACTTCGTTGGCGCTCGCGCGCTGGTGCTCGCCCGGCCGACGCTGATCGTGGACGCGGCTGCAGACGAAGCCACGCCGAACGAGGTCAATGCCGCCGCGCTCAGCATTGGGGTGCCGGCGCTGTATTCCTGGATGACGCGGGGAGTCCGGAGCGCTCGGACATTCCGAGTCGTGCCGGGCCAGACTCCCTGCTACGCCTGTGTCGCGAACGCCCGTCCGCGCTCTCTGGTCGAGGAGGCGCGCTCCGAGGCCCACGAATTCATCTGGATCGGGGCGAACTTCAACATCGATCCGATCGCCGCCGCCGCGGTGCGCATGGCGGTGCGCACGCTTGCTGGCGATCCCGTGGACGGGAGCAATCCCGACCATCTCGTGCTGCGCGTGGGGGGCCCCGTGCCGCTGCCGGAGACGCTCCACTTCGAGCGCAATCCAAAGTGCCAGTGGTGCGGCGCATGACCTACCAGTGCGCGGTCGTCACGGCGCGCCTCTCTGTCGGGAGGCTGCTCACCTTGCGCGAGTGGGATCGAGCTGCGAGCGATGACGCCGCGGGCCGCCTGCCGTGACCAATCTGATCGCGTTTCCTGGTCGGACGCGTTTCCTCACCGTCAGCGTCAACGACGCCATCTATCAGGAGCTGGACCGCACGCACCGGCGTCCCGCGCACTTCAACGGCCTGCCCCTGCGGTACCGGCCGGCGAGCGCGCTCAACGACAACGAGCAGCCGGACTTCTCGGTCGGCGCCTATCAGCCCTCCGGCTTTGGGCACTCACTGCTCTTCGACACGATGGCCGGCGAGCGTTATGAGCAGGACGCGGTGGGTCTGGTGCATCGCGATGGCGAGCCTCTCGCCGCGACCGCCCCCGTCGGCTTTGGCGTGCCTCGGACCGAGCGGTACGGACGACTGCGCCTGGGATCCGAAGCGGCGCTGTTCTTCATCGAGCGCACTGCCGACGGCTGGGCATTTGCCATCCGCGTCACTGCGCCTGTCCTGGCGCTGGTTCGAGAGCCCGGGATCCGCTCCGCTGAAGTCCTGCCGACCCTCTGGCTCGCGCTCGCGGCCCGCGCGCTCGACGGCGCGAATTGGGAAGACAGCAGTGGCGATGGCTCCACGACGTGAGTGCGCGCTCCAAGTCGGTGTGGCACGTGTGTGCCTGGCCAGGCTGTCGCAGAAGGTTTCGTCCTTATGGAGGGAACAACGTCTACTGCTGCCACTCCCACTACTCGCTCGCTCGGCGCCGCAGGCCAGCAATTCGCTACTGCGCTCTCCCTGCGTGCGGGCGGGCATTCTCCGTTGGGGGATCGCTTCGGAATGGCCGGCGCCGTCCTGATGAAGCTCAGCGTTTCCACACCAAACGATGCGCGTCGGTTGCGCGCGAGCGCGCGCGCCACTCTGACATTGCGGTTCCCACGTTGACCGCCGTACGCCGGGCAGCTCTCGCGAGTGCGCTTGATGGAGAAGGATGGGTCAGCAAGTCCAACTGGATCCTTGAAATCGGCAACACCGATCGCGAGTGGCTATCGAGCCTACGTCGCCGTGCCGGCCAAGTTGGAACCATCCGATTCGAGCGCCGCCGGCAGCCACGGTGGCAACACATGTGGCGCTGGCGTGTCTACGGGGTCAATGCGTACGCGTTGCTGGCCCAGTGTCTGCCCGATCTCATCGTGAAGAGAGCGCGAGCCCAGGCCTTCACTCGACGCTACAGAGCGTCTCATCCCCTCATTTAGATAGGCGCCGAAATGCAACAGGAATCGAAAGGACGGCAGCCACGCGTGGAGCGCAGAACATGGCGACTCTCGGCCTACATCGAGCCCACGATCGGCGAGCGGGTGTACGCCCTCGCGCGCGACCGCGGCGGCTCGGTGACTGGAATAATCGAGGCAGCCCTCACGGAATACCTTGCTGCTCGGCCTCTGGGCACCATGCTGCCTTTGGCGGCTCGACTGCCCAATCAACCGGGACGGCCATCGAAACTCGCGATGGCTGCGGACGCAGCGCGCGAGGAGCGCGTACGGAAGCGGACCGGGCGCCCGTGGACCCACGCGCCTCGCGACATCGATCGCTCTACTGCGAGCTCAAAGGGCGTGGAGCAGGCTGATGGCACGTGAGCGCTCCCTCGCCATCGTGCTTCGAACGACGCGCATGCAGCAGCGCCTCAGCCAGCTGCAGCTGGCTCTTGCCATGGGTGCCAGCAGTACGAGCTACATGAGCAAGCTGGAGAACGGCCGCTGCCACAATCCCAGTCGGCTGTTCCTCGGGCAGTACGTCGCCGCATACGCGCTCCTCGGACGTCCACTCACGAAAGACCAGTGGGATGTGATTGCCAAAGCCGTGCTTGCGGCTTCGGACCCCTGTGGCCTAATCGCGGATCGGTAGGCGGGACTTAGAGGAGGCCGGGGCAAATTACTCAGAATCACCCAGTCCAACATTCCCGGGGCGGCGGTCGCGCGGGGCGTCACCCTTCCGCACTTGGGTGCCCGACGTCGCGCTTGTCTTTCGCATGGCGGGAAGCATAGAACACCCGTTCTTAAAGCGGCTTGCAGCTGACACCCATGTCAGGCGTACAACCGCCGTCCAGGAAGTCGAAAGGACGGCGTGCAGGCGTGGGGCGAAGGACACATGGCGAGTCTCGGCGTACATCGAGCCCGCGATCGCCGAGTATCTGGCTGCCCGTCCTGTCGGCACGGCGCTGCCTCTGGCGGCTATTTCCGACACCGGCCGCGTGAGCTGGAGCAGTGGGCTAGCCAGCTTGAATACGAGGCTCACCAGATGTTCAGTCGGGCCCAGCTCTTCGGCGGGCTGCCCAGGAGCGCCGGCCGCTCGCTTCCTAAGGTTGCCGAAAAGGGTCAGGCTGTCCCGTAGCGCGAGACTGTGCGCATGAGTGCGGGGCAGGTGAAGCGTCGCTGGCGGTTCTACTCGACGCCTGCGGGGCGCCGGCCCGTCGACGTGTTCATTGACGCGCTGCCTGAGCTCGATGCCGCTGAAGTGCACGCGGCAATGAAGGAAGTGCGGGACAAGGGAACGCGTTTGGCCAGACACCTCCGGGGTGACATCTACGAGGTCCGGGCTGAGGGGCCCAACGACAGCTACCGCATTCTCTTTGCGACCGAGGGAAAGAAGAGCCGCATCCTCCTCGCTGTTCACGCGATCCTCAAGCATGGGCAGAAGGCTCCAAATCACGCGATCGACGTCGCGGAGCGGCGGCTCCGCGAATGGCGCGACCGCGGGCGGCGCCGGCGCCAGACGGCCCAGCCACGCCGACCACGCCCTTGACCGACTATATCGAGTAAGGT
>JBKJKB010000266.1:0-20412 GCA_046597675.1 Gemmatimonadaceae bacterium | reverse complement strand
TACTTATAGCTAGCGGCTGCTCATATCCGCGCTTGTCCGGGACTTTTCGCATCACCCACAGCGCGAACACCATTCCCAATCCAACCGTGACGACGCCGGCGCGATAGGCGAATCCCTTGCCCATAGACGGCAGGAGCCCGTCTACCGTGACAGCCCAGATGAGAGGGCCCGCGATCGCGGCCGCGCGCGCGGACAATACCATCAACCCGAAGAAGCGTCCCGCATCGCGCTCAGGGATGAGCGTCAGCATGAGCGGACGCTCCGTCGCTGCGACACCGCCGTACACCAGGCCGATGCCGACACCTACTACCCAGAACGACGTCTGCGTCGGTGCCAGGATCATTGCCGTAAGGAGAAATATCCACGAAGTGATCACGGTCACGAGCGTGCGCTTGGGGCCAATGCGATCCGCCAGCAGGCCCCACGCATAGCTGCCGAGCACCGCGGGCACGGTCAACACCACGAACAAAATTGCCTCGCTGCCCTCGGCGAAGCCCATCGCCTCTACCGCGTACAACGCCATCACGCCGATGATCGTTCCCATCGCGTCCTGATACAGGAACGACGCGACGATGAACCGCGTGGCTCCGGGATATTTTCGCGACTCGCGGAACGTTGCGACGACGTCGCCGAACGCCTTCTTCCACTCGATCGCGCGCTTCTCGATCGCTGGCCGGTGATCGCGGCAGAAGATGAACAGCGGCAGCGAAAAGACGAGATATAGAATCGCGGTCGGGATGAACGTGGACACGCGACCACCGTGCTCCGTGAACGGCACGATCGCGCGCAGATCGTTCATCAACGCTTCAGGGACTCCGCCGACTATCGGGATCGATCCCGTATAGAACGCGGTGGCGATGAGCACGCCGGTAATCGATCCGACATACCCGATCGCGGTGCCGAGACCCGACAGTCTCCCCCATTCGCTCGCCGGCGCCAGCTCGGGCATCATCGCGTTGTAGAACGGGAGCGCGCCCTGATAGGCGTAGTTGGCGACGATGAACGCGATGATGATCACCGCCAGCGCGGACCCCGAGATGCTTGCGGCCGCAGAACCAGGCGGCAGTCCGCCGATCACGCTCTCGCCGGAAAGCGGAACGATGGTCTGGCTCAGGATGCCGATCGTGGCAGTGGCGGCCACGGCAATCAGCGTGAACCACACGACCCAGGGCTTGCGACTCTGTCTCGCGTCGGAGATCGCGCCGAACACCGGAATCGAGACGGCGACCAGAACCGACGCAATGACCGATCCCATGACCGCGACGGTGTTCGAAGCACCCAGGTCCTTCACCAGCCAGACGACGAAAAACAGCGACACGACATTCATCGAGAAGATCGTGTTCGCGAAGTCGTACAGGATCCAGCTCCAACGTTCGCGCGCCGGGGCGCGAACGGCGATTATGTCACCTGCGCTCGTCTCTACAGGTAGCGGATGTGGCTTATGCATGTTGGTGGGAGATCGCTCTCACTCGACACGGGGATTGCCGCGCACAAATTATCGGTCGTGCCGCACGCTTGCTCGCAGTTTCTGACGATGGCGATCGCAGCCATGCTTCTGCATGGCTGCGGCGACCGGGAGCCGGAACCGCGCCCCCCTGCGCCGCCGCCCCCAGCCGTCATCCCCTCCCGGTCGGTTGCCGAGATGACGGGCTGGCCGGCGGGACTGGGGCGCGCGCTTGTCGTGCGTCTCACTTCTCCGGAGGAAGCGTACAGGCTCGTCGTTCCGGAGCTCGGCGACCGGCGGTTCGCGGACAGCGCCATCTCGATTAGAGTCGGCGACTCGATTCCGGTCGTGTTGCTCGGCCGGCGCGGCAGAGCCGGTGACGCGCAGTTGCGCGTGGTGGATTCGGAAGCAGGCACCGGCTCGTGTGTCACGTGGCCTTCCGCCGAGATCGCAGGGGCAAGGTTTGCCCGGCGCGGGGACGCGGCGGAGTGGCGAGTCGCGGTAGAGCGGGATTCGGTTACGCCCATGGTCATTGATTCTCTCGTCGGCATGAGCGCGGATGATTCTTCGCGTCTCACCAGGGCGATCCATTCCCTGATGCGCGACGTCCCGGCCCTCACGGACTCCACTCTGCGCGGAATACCGTTCGCGATTCAGAGGGCGTACTCTCTGCCCGTCGACGGAATCTCAATCGTCGTCGCCGAGCTTGTTCGCACCTCGAGCTCCGAGGCCGACCCGCGAGAGCAGCGCCTTTTCCTGGTCGGCGAGCGGACCAGTGATTCACAGTCTCACCAACTCGTCCAGTCGTGGGACCTTACCGGACCCGCTGACAACACTCCGGTGACAGAGCTCCTGGTGGCCGTCGTGTCGCGCCAATCGCGCAGACCCGTTCTCGTGCTCGGCGTGGAAGGCAGGCGTGGATTGCGTTTGCGCCTCGTCCAGCGTGTAGGCCGCAGGCAGTGGAGAAACTCGTGGTCCAGTGTCGTGAGCTTTTGTTGACTGATATCTATCGAAGCAACAACTGATTTCCGCGTGGCGAGCGTGTGCGCCGCTCAGAGCCCGGTAGGATGCGGCAGGAATTTCCACGGAAGGGAGAAACGCTCGCCTGCGTGTTGCGCGAGCGCGCGAACGCCGAGCGTCTCCGTCGCGTAGTGGCCGGCGTACAGGATGACGAGGCCACTGTCGGCTGCGTGCACCGCTGTCCAGTGCGCGCCTTCACCCACGATCAACGTGTCGATCTCGTGCTCTGCCGCTTCACGCAGAGTCTCCGCTGACGCGCCACCGCCCGTGCAGATCCCCCAGCGGCGAGTGCGACGTTCCTTCGCAATGGGAGTAGTGCGGAGCTCGCCGCCGTTCGCTTTTGCAAAGGCAGCAGCGCGCGTCGCAAGCTCCGCCGTGTCGATATCGGCTTCGCCGCGAACGCCGATGTCTATCGTTTGAAAACGAGCGAAGCCGCCGGACGGCTTGAGGCCGAGTTCCGCGGCAAGTAAAACGTTGTTGCCGAGCCGCTCGTGGCGATCGAGCGGAAGGTGTGACGAGTACACGGCCAGGTCACTGGCGATCAACTGCTTCATTAGCTCGTAGGCGACCCCCCGCACCGGCTCGAGCCCGCTCCAGAACATCCCGTGGTGAACGATGAGGAGGCTCGCTCCCTCGCGTACCGCGCTGGCCACGCTCAGGGACGAAAAATCCACCGCCGCCGCGATCCTGGTGACCGAGCCCCCGTTGGCTAGCTGAAGGCCGTTGACCGCATTTGGATAATCTGGAGTGCGATCTGTTTCGAGCAGCTCGTCGAGGTGTTGGACCAAGTCGGAGAGGCGTGCGTGGCTCACAGGACACCTACCAATATATCACAATTCTGGCAAGATATTCCAAGTGCTGGAGGGGTCATGCGGATCCCAACACGGCTGTGGAGAAGCTGTGGTCTGGAGGGGCCCTAAATTCGCTAAGACGTGATGTAACAGACACTTATGGCACGTGTGGAAATGTCCTGCTACAACAGCTCTTCGGTGCGAACACCTACGGCTTCCAGAATTCGCTCGAAGTCCTCGTGCGAGTAAAACCGGATCGTAATGTCACCGCGGCCCTTGTCGTCCGCCGAGATGTGAAC
Organism: Gemmatimonadaceae bacterium; assembly: GCA_046597675.1. Taxonomy (GTDB): domain Bacteria; phylum Gemmatimonadota; class Gemmatimonadetes; order Gemmatimonadales; family Gemmatimonadaceae; genus JACDCY01. The sequence continues at coordinate 16,858 of JBKJKB010000266.1, read as the reverse complement.
ATCTGTTTGGAGATGTTTTCGGAGCTTGTCCTCGACGCTTTTGGTGAACGCGGTGCCGGCACTCCGGGCTCCCCGTTTTTGTTTTTTCGGTCGTTGGGTAGCCGTCCTGACTTTGGCCTCAACGTCGCGGACATTCAATTGCTTTTCGATGATATTGCGCGCCGCGGCCAGTATCTCCGCATCGTCCTTGAGCGCAAGCAGCGCGCGGACGTGGCCGGCCGTGAGTTGGCCGGACTGTACCATCTGCCGTACTGATTGGGGGAGGTCGAGGAGTCGAAGAAGGTTGGCGACCGTTGAGCGGTTCTTCCCTACCAGCTCGGCGACCTGTACCTGGCTCATCCCGAAGTCCGCGATCAGGCGCTTGTATCCTTCCGCCTCTTCGATCGGATTGAGATCGGCGCGCTGCAGATTCTCGATCAGAGCCAGCGCCAGCAACGTGGAATCGTCGACGTCCTTCACCAGCGCGGGGATGTCTTTCCAGCCGAGCGCTGTGGCCGCGCGGAATCGCCGCTCGCCTGCGATCAACTCGTAGCCGCGACCTGCCTGCGACGTTCGGACCGTGACGGGTTGCAGCATCCCGTGGGTGCTGAGGCTCTGCTGCAGCTCAGTGAGCTCCTGTGGTGCGAATTGTTTCCGCGGTTGCAGCGGATTCGGCTTGATGTCCGAGATCGCGATGCGTCGCAGCCCGTCGGTCACGGACGGCTCTCGTGATGCGGATCCCAGGAGCGCGTCGAGTCCCCTGCCGAGCCGGCGCCCCGGCTTTTCAGTCGCCACGTTTGGCGCCCTCCAGCTGTCGGCCTGGTTTCGCGGGCTGCTTGTCGGTCTGGGCCGTTCGATTCACCAGCTCCTCGGCGGCGGCGAGATACGCCTGCGCACCGGCAGACGCGATGTCGTACAGGATGATCGGCTTCCCGAAGCTGGGCGCTTCGGCGAGCCGGACGTTGCGCGGAATGACCGTCTGGAAGACCTTGGCGCCGAAGTATTCGCGCGCCTCTGTCGCGACCTGGCGCGAGAGGTTCAATCGCGCGTCGTACATGGTGAGGAGAACGCCGTCGATCGCGAGATCCTCGTTGATTCCGTGTTGCACTCGATGCACGGTGTTCAGCAGCTGCGAGATTCCCTCGAGCGCGTAGTACTCGCACTGCAGCGGGATCAGCAGTCCGTCTGCGGCCGCGAGCATGTTGACGGTGAGGAGCCCGAGTGCCGGCGGGCAATCGATGAGGATGAAGTCGTACTCGTCGCGCACCTCTTCGACGGCCGTGCGCAGCGACTGCTCTCGGCGTGGCCGGTCGATCAGCTCGACTTCCGCGCCCGCCAGATCCGGAGTGGCTGGGACGACGTCGAGGTGCTTTAGCGCAACGCTACGATGCCGGACGTTGGCGATCGATGTCGCGCCCAGGAGCACCTCGTACAGGGTGCTTTCGATGTCTGCGCGCTCTACGCCGATCCCGCTTGTTGCATTCGCCTGGGGATCGCCGTCGATTAGGAGCGTGCGATGCTCGGCTGCGGCGAGGCTGGCCGCGAGGTTAACGGCCGACGTGGTCTTTCCGACCCCGCCCTTTTGGTTCGCTACTGCGATGATTCTGCCCACGGCGTCCGTTCAAGGGTGAGCGGCCAATATAGGGCCGGGACGGGCCGTTTGTAGCGCTGTTTTCTGGCTAGTGTTTCACGTGGAACGCCACTTTTCGACGTTCCACGTGAAACGCATTACCTGCCCGAAACGAAGTACCAACGAGTCATGACCTGGACCGACAGGAGCTCGCTGCCGGGCTCGACAGGGGTAGGAGCGCCGGCCATGGCTACATCTCCGCGCATCATCTGCACGTTCTCGCGGCGCATCGGAATCATGTAGGCGCCAACGCTGGCTTCTGCCAGACCGCCCAAGGCCCCACCCGCCGCCCGCGCTATGATCTCCGCATCGAGACGAGCTTTCTCCACGGCAGCTGCGAGCGCAGCTCTCCTCGCAGCTTCGGTATTTGATGCGTAGAAATCCAGCGAGTTAATCATGTTCGCGCCGCTACCCAGCGAAGCGTCGATGACCCGCCCTACCTGCTCGATCTGGCGGACGTCCACCACCACCGTATTGTGGACCGTGTAGCCCGTTACCTCCGGACTCCGGTTCTCTATATGCCGGTATTCCGGATTTACGGAGTAATTCACCGTCGAGATCTGCTCGGCGCCGATGCCCACTGCCTTGATGGCAGCGATAACCCGCTGGGCCACTCTCGCGTTCTCGGCGCTTGCAGCAGCGGCCGTAGTACCCCGGGTTTGCACGCCTACCTGGATCGTTGCCCGATCCGGCGTGATTCTCGTACTTCCTTGCGCTGAAACGCTTATAGATGGTCTTTCTGGCGTCTTACTGGCGTCTGTCTGTGCGTTTACTGGCGTTAAAACAGTGCATAAACCCAGAAGAACCGCCGCTGACGGCACGAGATACCTGGCTCGCATAACTAGAAACTCCTTACCGAAAAGGGATCAACAGCTCGACATCCTATGACGTTCGTGATCTCGGAAAATGCACACACCCGAGCGCGAAAACTGAAATCTGCACAAAGGGCGCCGCAGCGCTGCGTTTAGTTTGTCGCGATGCCAACACCGCACGCGCCGCACATCTCTGCCTCTGCCGCCAGGGCAACACTGCTCGTACTGCTGTCAGCCATCTCCTTTGGCTCGATATCGATCCTTACCGTCTTCGCCGCCCGCGAAGGGATGGCCATACTCAACCTGGTCTTCTGGCGGTTCCTGTTCGCGGTCATCGCGCTGTTCATGATTGCGCACGCACCGGTGCGACGGCATTGGCGCGCGGGGATCGGACTGTTCGTAATCGGCGGCGTGATCCAGGCGGTGTGTACATACATGAGTCTTTCCGCTCTGCGATTCATTCCGGCGAGCGTAGTCGCGTTTCTCTTTTTCACGTACCCCGCGTGGCTCGCGCTTACCAGCGCCGCGCGCGGCGCCGATCCGTTGACGCTCAAACGCGGAGGCATACTCCTGGGCGCCATGACGGGGGTGGCGCTCATGATCGGCATACCTGGTGTCGGCGCGAACACGCACCTCAATCCCATCGGCATTGCGCTCGGACTCGGATCCGCGCTGCTGTATTCGACATACCTGCCGATAGTCAATCACATGCAGCGCGCAATTCCGCCGATCGCCGCGTCGTTCTACATAATCCTCGGTGCGCTCCTCACTTTTTTCCTCGCGGGCGTGGTGCTTTCGCAACCATGGAGCTCTGACGCAACAGCCCTTTCCTCGCTTGCCGCGCCTGCCACCGTGCGTGCATGGGTGTACGTGCTGCTGCTCGCGATCGTGTCGACGGTGGTTGCGTTTCTTGCGCTCATGGGTGGACTCAAAACGCTCGGTGCTGCTCGTACCAGCATCATCGCGACCGCCGAGCCTTTCTTCACTACCATGCTCGCGGCTGTTTTTCTCGCGGAGCGGCTGCGCTGGACGACGCTGGTCGGGGGAGCGTGCATCGCCGCGGCGGTGGTGGCGATAGCGGTGGAACGGGAGATGGTGACTAGTGACTAATCACTGATCACTAGTCACCAGCCTGCGCCGCCACCGCTCGACTTCGATCACCAGGTTCTGAAGATCGCTCGGATTCACTCCCGGTATCCGCGACGCCTGCGCCAGCGTACGCGGACGAATTCCGGCGAGCTTCTGCCGCGCTTCGATCGAAAGCATCGTCATCGCTTCATAGGGAAGATCGGCTTCGAGCCTCATCTCCCCCATCCGCGTCATGCGGTCGGCGTGTGTTCGCTCGCGCTCGAAGTAGCCGGCGTACTTGATCTCGAGCTCGGCGCTCAGTACTGACTCAGCCGCAAGCTCCTGTCCCGCTCCGACGGCGGCGAACAGCTCCGACAGTGACACGCCACTTCTCTTCGCGACCTCGCTGATTTTCATCGCGTGCTTGAGCGGTGTGCCGCCCGCGCGAAGCAACACTGGATCCGCCTGCTCGGGGCGAATGCTGCTGATCTCGGCGGCCGCGATCGCACCACGAACCTCGGCGACTCGCCGTCCGGCGATGGCGCGCTCTTCGTCAGTGTACAAGCCAAGTCGGATCGCGATGGGAGAGAGCCGCTGCAGCGCGTTGTCCTGTCGCACCGTCAGCCGAAACTCCGATCGGGAAGTGAACAGACGGTACGGTTCGTCCACTCCGCGCGTGACGAGATCATCGACGAGCACGCCGATGTACGACGTCTCCCGTCCCAGCACCAATTGCTCACGACCGAGCGCGTTCAGCGCGGCGTTCGCGCCGGCGACGAGCCCCTGTCCCGCGGCTTCCTCGTAGCCGGTCGTGCCGTTGATCTGTCCGGCGAAGAAAAGGCGCGGTATGGATTTCACCTGCAGAGTCTGGTCGAGCTGCGTTGGCGGATAGTAGTCGTACTCGATCGCATATCCCGCGCGGTTCATTCGAACATGGTCGAGCCCCGGAATCGATCGCAAAATCTCGAGCTGCACCGGCGCGGGAAGCGACGTCGACAGGCCGTTCACGTACAGCTCCGCCGTGTCGTGTCCTTCGGGCTCGAGAAAAAGCTGATGACTCTCGGCGGCGGGAAACTTTACGATCTTGTCTTCGACCGACGGGCAGTACCGTGGCCCGCGTGACGCGATCGCGCCGCCGTACATCGCCGACTGCTCGATGTTGCGCGTGATGATCTCCTTGCCGACGGCACCGAGGTGCGTGATCCAGCAGGGAAGCTGGTCGGGGTGGCGGGTGGATCCGTTCGACTTACGCGGCAGCGTCCAGAAATGAGACCAGGAGTAATCGAACTGATCGATCTCGCTCTCCTGAATCGCGAGCGCGCTGAAATCCACCGTGCGTCCGTCGATGCGTGGCGGCGTGCCGGTCTTGAAGCGCGCCACCTGCAGGCCGGCATGTTCGAGCTGCTCGGCGAGGTGCGTGGTCGCGGCGTCACCCGCCCGCCCGCCGGAGATCTGCGTGGTCGTCCCGATGTGCATGCGACCGCGCAGGAACGTGCCCGTAGTGATCACGACTGCCTTCGCGCCGAACCGTCGTCCCTCCAGCGTCTCGACTCCGCACACCGAATCGCCCTTCATCAGCAGGCGCGCCACGGTGCCCTGAATCGTCTGCAGCCCCGCGTGTTGCTCGAGCAGCGAGCGCGCGGCGCGCCGGTAGAGACCACGGTCGCATTGCGCCCGCGGGGACCAGACGGCGGGACCTTTGCCGCGGTTCAACATCCGGAACTGGAGCGTCGAGAGATCGGTGGCGCGCCCCATGATGCCGCCGAGCGCGTCCACTTCGCGCACGACCGTGCCTTTCGCCACGCCGCCGATTGCCGGGTTGCACGACATCTGCCCGATAGTCTCGAGCGCGCTGGTCACGAGCCCGACGGTCGCTCCCACTCGTGCCGCCGCGACCGCCGCCTCCGTTCCGGCGTGGCCCGCGCCGACGACAAGGACGTCGAAGTCCTGTTCCATCATCGGGAGACTAGGGCTCGCGAGTCGTTGGTAATTCTCTCATTGAGGCTTCACGAAGAATAGCGAGGACCGCGATGGCGAGATTCAGTATCGCCAGCTCGTAACGTCCGCCCCGGCTGGCGCCGTCAGGAGCATTCGCTCCACAGCCCATGGCATCACCATCTGCGGATAGCGCAGGCGCGAGTACGCGTTGGCACGCGTTTGATCGCCATTCCAACAGTGCTCGGCGCGGTCGCCGTAGTCGACCACCGCGTCGGCCGGCGGATCGGCCGAGCGCAGGAAATCCTCCACGAGATAAACGGCGTTATTGAGGTAGTAGTTGTCCATGTCGCCGACGTAGATGCGCAACTTCCCCCGCAGCTTGGGACCGAGCGTCTTCCAGTCGCGCCGCAGGATGTGTGAGAGATCGTAGTGCTCGCGCCAGTACTCGGCCACCGAACGGTCGATCACGCCTGTGAGTTTGTTCCAGATCGGCTTCGGATATCCGTCGTCGCCGACCGGCGAGTAGACCGACTCCCACACGTCCCACTGGTCGCCCGACCGGCTGCGAGTGCCGAGTGCAAGCTCCCGGTGGTTGGATTGTTCGAGGGTCGTCAAAAGATGGCCCAGATAGTTTCGCTGTCCCGGGCGCGGCACGCGCTTGAACGGACCTTCGCGGAAGTAGGCGTTGGAGTCCGCGTAGATGTCGACGACGGTGTAGGCGCGAAAATCGATCGGATCCGGGCAGGCTACCCACGCGCCGTTGTATTCGTCGGGGTAGAACATCTGCACCGCCATCGCCTCCCAGCCCCCGGTCGAGCCGCCGAAAGTGAATCGCGCCCAGCCCTGCCCGATGCCGCGAAAGCGGCGCTCGATCTCGGGAATCAGCTCGTACTGGATCGCGTCACCGTACGGGCCGTTGTTCGCCGAGTTCACGGCGTACGAATCGTCGTAGAACGGCGTCGGATGCTGGATCTCGATCAGCAGCGCCCGCGGGAATCCCGGTCCCGTCCAATCCCGGTAGAACTGCCATGCGTGCTCCTGCTGAATGCGGTTGTAACCGCGCAGGTTGAAGCGCGTGCTGAAGTCTGGTGCGAGCGATGTGTCGGGCGGCGTCTCCCGCCAATTGGCGAAGCGGGACGGAAAGTGTCCGTGGAAGACCATGAGCGGGTAGCGCGCGTCCGGGTGCTCGTTGAATCCCCACGGCAGCAGCACCCAGGCGGCGAGGTACATATCGCGCCCCCAGAATCGGGATAGCCGCTCGCTCCGGATCCTCACGTACTTGACGTACTCGGTCTCCTGTCTCGCGAAGTTGTCGACGGGCGGGATCTCCTGGTCCAGCGTCAGGCGCACGGCACCGCCGCGTGAGGGATCGAGGACGACGGTGCGCGGCGTCGAGTACAGGTTGCCCGGTTTGCGGCTCCACTGTTGTCCCTCGCCCTTGTCCGGCGGGAGCTTGACGACATGTCCATCGCTCCGGCGGAACGTTTCGTACCGATTGATGAGCGCCTGTACCCGGTAGGTACCGCGCGGCACGCCGGCGATCGAGCGGAGTGGATATCCGAACGCGCTCGCGTCCACGACACGCGTCTCGCCCGGCTTCCACCCATCCACGTCGATGCCGAACAGCTGCTGCGTGCCCGGTGCGTCGCTGATCTGGAAGCGTGGCTCGCCGGCGGTGTCGGTGGAGATGAGTAGGAGGAGGCGGCCGTCCAGTGGCGCGCGGCTCCGTTCGGCGGGGAAGGTGACTTCGAACCGGAGATTCGACTCGCGGCTTTGGGCCTGTACGCTCGCCGGGAGCGCAGCCGACGCGAGCAGCGACGAGAAAAAGACGGGGGCCAGGCGGGCGATGCCACGCATGAGAGCTCCGCGAAAGATTGAGGGTCCGCGTGACAATGCTGCTGCGGCGCGGCGGCAGCTTCAAGAGGTGGGTTGGCTCTCGCGGCTGCCGTGAGGCTGCTGCGCGCCTGCCAGTCGGCCTTCGGCTCAGGAATCCTGAAACACTGCTCTCAAAGGCGGGGTTCGACCGATGCCCAGGGCTCGACCTGCGCGACGTCGCCGTGCTGCTGGTCTATGACGACTTCAGTCCCCACGGGGATGGGCTTACCGTCGAGGCTGCGCGCCTCGACTGAGTGGTGGTGGCCGTTGAGCGTGTATTCGATTCGGCCGGAGGTCGATGAGCCGATCTCCTGAACCACGACGGCGATGTGCCCTTGGATCAGCTCCTGTAGCTCGTGCGGATCTTCCAACGGCGCCTTGAGCGCCCACTTCGCAAGCAGCAGCGTCATCCCCGTGTACGCTGCCGCGCCCGAGAGCACGGCGATGAGCGCTCGGGCTGGCATGCCCAAAGAGCTGTAGCGCGAGAGCAGATAGCCGACCGCTCCGAACGCGATCAGCGCCATCCCGAACACAGGAAGATTGAGCCCTGCAAGTGGACGCTTGATCTCGTCGCCCGTACGCTTCTCGACTCCGCGCAACATCGCGAACACGGCGAGCACCAGGCCCGTAATGAATGCCGCCGTAAAGAACCAAACCGCCGGCGTCATGGTCATCTGCCAAGGTGCGCGCGGAACCAGGAGATGGTTTCCGGCCAGGCGGCACGTGCCGCCGCGAGATTCTTTCCTTCGCGCCCGTCCTGCTGGCGGAGGAACCCGTGGCCGGCGCCTTCGTACAAGATCGGGCGATACGTCTTTCCCATTGCCTTCATCGCCGAGTCCGCCGGTGGCACCGTCTGATTGACCCGCGCATCGTCTGCTCCATACAGACCGAGCACCGGAGCGCGCACCGAGGCCAGCCGGGCAGGTGCCGGGGACACTCCGTAATACACGGCGGATGCTCCAAGACTCGGAGCGCGGACCGCGTGCTCGAACGAGACTCCGCCGCCCCAGCAGAACCCGACGATTCCGTATCGCGGGGCTGCCGCGGGAAGCGCCATCGCGTATTGCGCGACGGCGGATATCTGTCGATGTACGTCGTCGGCGTTGAGCGCGCGAACCGCGGCGATCGCGGCTTGGGGATCGGGATCGAGTGGAGCGCCGGGAATATTCTTCGTTGTGAGGAGATCGGGCGCGATAGCCAGGAAACCTTCCGCTGCCAGTTGATCAGCAACGCTCCGAATCCACGGGGAGAGGCCGTAGACCTCATGCACGACTATTACCACCGGCGCCTTGGTGGTGCGCTCCGGGTACACGACCCACGCGCGCACGCTGTCTGCGGGGCCCGTCGAGACCATGACCCACTCGCCGTGCCGTGGAGATGCGGTCAGTTGGGTTGAAGCATCCAGCGCCCCGGGCGCGTGGCCTGCATGCTCGTCGACTGCAGGTGTCGGTGCGCTCACGCACGCCGTGAGCGCGAAGAACGGCAACGCGAGATTCCGGATCGGGCGCATCATGCGATTCTCTCCTGGGTTTGCGGATCCAAGTGTGATGCAAGAAAGTCGCACGCACGCCTTTCCGCGAAATATTCAAGCCGCCGGCTACCGCCAGCTATGAACCCCGCGTGGCCACCGCGCGAAGGAAAGTGGAGCGTCAGCCACGCGTTGTGCGCAGCAACCTGCCGGACCTGGTCGAACACATCCGGCGGAAGGAAGGGGTCGTCCGTTGCGCTGAGCAACAGAGTGGGCCGCCTGATCCCATGCAGCCAGCCGAGCGAGCTGGATCTCCGGTAGTAATCGTCGGCGTCGGCGAAGCCGTGCAGCGGAGCGGTAATCACATCGTCGAAATCATACATCGTCCTGGTCCGCGCGAGCGCCTCCGGCGGCGCGATATCCGGAAACTGCACCAGCTTCGCGCCGGCCTTTCGCCGCAGAGAGCGCATGAAATGCCACTGGTAGAGCCGGGCAAACCCCTTCTGGATCTGAATCGATGAACGAGCTAGATCGAACGGTACGGATATGGCTGCCGCAGCCCGGAGCTGGGCAGGCACGGAGTCGCCTTTTTCGCCCAGGTACTTGAGCAGGACATTTCCGCCCAGGGAAACCCCGGCCGCGACGATCGCGCGATGAGGCTCGGCTGCGACGAGACGGTCGATGACCAGCGAGATGTCGCTCGTCTCACCGGAGTGATAGAATCGCCTCGCGCGGTTCATCTCGCCGCCGCAAGAGCGAAAGATCAAGAGGTCCGCACCCCAGCCGCGACGATGGGCCTCGTGTAGCAATCCCTGGGCGTAATGTGACCGGATCGTACCCTCGAGCCCGTGGAGAATCACGAGTCGCGGCGACCCGGGGCGGCCGGCGATGCGATGCAGCTCGATGAAATCCCCGTCCGGCGTGTCCCACCGCTCGAGACGCGTGGGCGCCGGCGGAAGCTTCCGCACGAGCTTGCCCCAGAGAGTCTGGACGTGGCGGTTGCGGAGATACCAGGCGGGGGTGAAATCCATATGGGATAAAATGGTTGATTCGTGGCTGCGGTTGTATGGCGTGCTAATACCTTAAGCAGCTACCAGCTACCAGCTACCAGCTGAGGCCGTTGCCGGTTGGCCGATAGCTGGCAGCTTCCCGAACTCTCCATCGCCTGTGCCTTTCAAAATCCTCGTCACCGACGGCATCGATCCCGAAGGAGTCGCGCTTCTCGCCGCCGACCCTCAGCTCGAGGTCCATGAAGTTCCGACGCTCCCCGCCGCGGATCTGCTGGAGCGCATCGGTGATTATGACGCGCTCGTCGGACGCAGCGCGACCCGGATTACCCCCGACCTGTTGCGCGCCGCGAAGAAGATTCGAGTGGTGGGACGCGCGGGCGTCGGAGTTGACAACATCGCGATGGATACGGCGACCGAGCTCGGGATCGCCATCATCAACGCGCCGGCGGGCAATACGGTCGCGGTCGCGGAGCTCGTGTTCGGCTCGCTGCTCAGCATTCTGCGCGGCCTTCCGTTCGCCGACCGCACGATGCGCGAAGGGGAATGGCGCCGCTCGGAGCTACTAGGCGGAGAGCTCAAAGGGAGAACGCTAGGCATCGTGGGGCTCGGCCGCATCGGATCCGAAGTAGCACGCCGCGCCCTCGCGTTCGAGATGGGGGTCGTCGCTTTCGATCCCTACGTGCCGGAGGCGCGGTTCCCGGGATTGCGCGTGGAGCGAGCGGACTCACTCGCCGCGCTGCTGGCGGTGAGCGACGTCGTCACCATCCACACGCCGCTCACCGACGAGACGCGCGGAATGATTGGCAAGCGCGAGTTCGCCAAGCTGAAAGCCGGCACCATCCTGCTCAACCTCGCGCGGGGCGGGATCGTCGAGGAGGACGCGCTCGCCGAAGCGCTGCGAAGCGGAAAGCTCGCGGGCGCCGCGCTCGACGTCTTCGGCAAGGAACCGCTGCCGGCGGACGACCCCCTGCGTGCCATCTCGAATCTTTTCCTCACGCCGCACATCGGCGCGTCCACCCTCGAAGCGCAGCGCAACGTCGCGCGCGACGTCTGCGCGGCGGTGCGGGAGACACTGCTGGGCGGTGAGCTGTCGCGCTCGATCAACATTGCGTCTGTCGAAGGTGTGCGGTGGGAGGAGCTCAAGCCGGCGTTGCGCCTCAGCGAGCGCGCTGCGGCGGTGGGCAGGGCAATTCTTGCGACGCAGGGGAATCGCGCGGTGCAGCGCGTGTCCGTTCGCACCGGCGCAGCGCACTTCGGCGCGAGCGAGGCACTGCTCTCGGCCGCCGCGGTCGGCGTGCTGGAGGGAGTCGTGGAGGGCGACCGCCTGAACTTGATCAACGCGCGAACGCTGGCCTCGCAGCGCGGTATCGAGCTGTCCGCGCTGGAATCCGCGCCGGGCACGGCCGATGACCTCGTCGAGATACGGATCTCGGCGGGAATGCAGGAGATCGCGGTGGCCGGCACGGCGTCGGCGACCGCGCCCGTGCGACTCACCCGGATCGGCGATTTTCACGTGGATGTTCAACCCCGAGGTACGCTGTTGATCCTCACGAATGAAGACGTCCCGGGCGTCATCGGACGCGTCGGGACCGTGCTTGGCGAAGCGCGGGTCAACATTGCGGAGTACCATCAGGCGCGGCTTGCCCAAGGCGGAGACGCGCTCGCGGCCGTGTCGGTGGACGGGGCTGTTCGCGAGGAGGTCCGCGACCAGCTGCTCCGGATCCTCGGCGTCCGCACCGCGACGGTTGTGACCTTCAATCGATAGTTAGTCACATCACTGGCGCGATAATGGCTCTTTAGTGCCACGATTTCCGTCCGTCATCCTGGACGCCGATTCGACCCTCTCCGGAATCGAGGGAATCGACTGGCTTGCAGCGCGCCGTAACCCGGAGGTCGCCCGGCAGGTCGCGCGTTTGACCGCCGACGCGATGACCGGGAGGCGCACTCTCAACGAGGTGTACGGCGCGCGGCTCGGAGTGGTAAAGCCGGCAGCCGCGGAGCTGGCCGAGCTGGCCGAAGCGTACTGGAATAATGCTGCGCCCGGAGCGTCCGAAGCGATCCGGCGGATGATTGCCGCAGGAGTGCGACTCGAGGTTGTGACCAGCGGCTTGCATGACGCCATCGCTCCGTTCGCGGCGCGCTTGGGATTACCGGAGGAGCGTGTCCACGCAGTGCGGATCGGTTTCGACGCGCGCGGCAATTATTTGTCGTTCGATTCGGCTACGCCTCTCGTCATCCAGGGTGGGAAGCGGATCATCGCCGAAACGCTCGGCCTGGAGCAACCTCTGCTGGCGGTCGGTGACGGGATAACGGACGCCGAGATCCGGCCAGTGGCGAGCGCGTTCGCCGCATTCACCGGCTTTGTGCGGCGCGACTCCGTCGTTGCGATCGCAGATTTCACCGTCAGTTCTTTCGCCGAGATCGAGCGACTGGTGCTCGGCGTCGAGGATTCAGCATGAGCTATTCGTTCGGAAAATTTTTCGTGCCCGGTCCCACCGACGTGCGGCCGGACGTGCTGGCCGCCATGGCGCAGCCGATGATCGCGCACCGGGGCCCCGAGTTCGAGGCGATGTTCGCGCGAATCCAGGAAGGATTGCGCGCTGTGTTCAGGACGGAGCGCCCGGTGTACGTCAGCTCTTCGTCCGCCACGGGATTGATGGAAGCCGCGATCCGGTGTGCCCCCGCCGGGCGCATTCTCGCTCTGGTGAACGGTGGGTTCTCCGAGCGGTTCGCGAAAATCGCGGACATGTGTGGTCGCGAGTGCGACCGTTACGAGGTGGCGGCCGGGAATGCGCACGATCCCGCCGAGCTGGGCAGGAAACTTTCGGGGCAGCGTTACGCGGCCATCACCGTGGTGCACTCCGAGACCTCGACGGGAGTGTTGAACGATGTGCGTGCGCTCAGCGACACGGCACACGAGCACGGCGCGCTGTGTCTGATAGACAGCGTGTCGGGGCTGGGTGGTACGCCGCTCGAGTTCGACGACTGGAAGTGCGATTACGTGCTGACGGGATCGCAGAAGGCATTGGCGCTCCCGCCCGGCCTCGCGTTCGCGGCGGCGTCCGTGGACTTCGTGGAAGGCGCGAAGAAGGCGAGCGGGCGAGGGGTGTACTTCGACATCGCCGAATTCGACGAGTTCGCCGCGAAGAGCCAGACACCGAACACGCCCGCCGTCTCGCTGTTGTACGCGGCGGACGCGCAGCTCCGGGCGATCCTCGCGGAAGGAATGGAAGCGCGCTGGGCGCGGCATGCCGCGATGCGGGACGAAGTGGTGCGCTGGACCGGGCGGCTGGCCGATCTGGGGATCTCGATCGTTGCGCGCCCCGGCGAGAGGTCGCCGACGGTATCAGCGATCCGGCTGCCCGAAGGCGTGACGCCGAGCAGCTTCATCATGGAGGTCCGGCGCGAGGGGTATACGCTGGGCGCCGGGTACGGCGCACTGCGCGAAACGACCTTCCGGATCGGACACATGGGCGATCACACGTTGGCCACCCTGAGCGGCTGCCTCTCGGCGTGCGAGGCCGTGCTCCGGCGGAAGTAGCCAGCCGAAGCGCAGTTGACTTTACCTTACCAAGTACTTTACAATACCGGATAACTCACACAAGGTCGCCATGGGCAAGCGCATTTTCGCCATCGCATTCATCTTCGCCTGCACGACGGCCGCCTGGCTGTTGCTGGGCGCTACCATCTTCCAGCGGACACATTCGTCGGACAATCTCCTCCGCGGGCGCGTGGGGTCGACCTGGGGCACGGCGCAGGCGCAGCAAGCACCGACGGCTTTCATCGAGCGGATCGAGGAGCGCGTCCTCGACGCGCCCCGCCGGCCTCCGCCGGACGCGCGGCGCGACATTGCGATGGCTCCCACGAATACGACCGACACGCGCTCGCAGGCGGTCCGCGTAAGGGTGCCGCTGTCGCTGGACCAGACTCGAGCTTCGGTCGCATTCGATCTCGATCATCGGCAAAAGGGGCTGCTCTGGTACAGCACTTACGGCGTCTCCTTCGTCGGCACGTTCCGCTTCAGAAACACGACTGCATCGGATTCGGTGATCCTGGAGTTCCGCCTCCCGGCGGCGCAGGCGATCTACGACTCACTGCGCGTCACGGTGGACGGGAAGCCCGCCGCGTATGAGACGCGCGACCAGGCGATCGTCGCGCCCATGCGCGTGCCGGTGGGCGGAGTAGTCACCCTCGGTGTGGCGTACCGCTCGCAGGGGCTCGACCAATGGCGCTACGCGCTGGGGACCGACGTGGCCGAGGTGCGCGATTTCGAGCTCGCCATGAAGACGGACTTCGAGGACATCGATTTCCCGGAGAGCACGCTCTCGCCGACCGAGAAGCGCGAAAGCGGCGAAGGGTGGGAGCTCAAGTGGAAATACTCGAATCTCCTCTCCGGCTTCCAGATCGGAATGGACATGCCCGAGAAGCTCCAGCCGGGCCCGCTCGCTGGGGAGATCTCGCTGTTCGCGCCCGTGTCCCTGCTCTTTTTCTTCGCCGTGATCTTCCTCATCACCACGATCCGGAAAATCGACGTGCACCCGATGAACTACCTCTTTCTCGCCGCGGCATTCTTCACGTTCCACCTGCTGCTGGCGTATCTGGTCGACCACGTGTCCATCCACCTGGCGTTCCTGATCGCGTCGATCGTCTCGATCTTCCTGGTGGTGAGCTATCTCCGGCTGGCCGTCGGGCCGCGCTTCGCGTTTCGGGAAGCCGCATTGGCGCAGTTCATCTATCTGGTGCTCTTCTCGTACGCATTCTTCTTCAAGGGGTTCACCGGGCTGGCCATCACGATCGGCTCGATCGTCACGCTCTTCGTGGCAATGCAGCTCACCGGACGGATCCGCTGGAGCGAGCTGTTCGCCGAGGGGGCCACGACGAAGCGGTAACGCCTCGCCCGCGGCCGGCTCGCCGCGCAACTTTAGTACGCGATGAACCTTCCTCCACGGCTCGAGCCGGTCGACGTCCGCATCACCACGTGGATGGCCACGCACGGAATCACGCTCACCCGCATCGCGCTGGGCGTGGTCTTCCTCTGGTTCGGCGCGATCAAGTTTGTGCCAGGCTGGAGCCCGGCGGCAGACCTCGCCGGTCGCACGATCGAGCAGATCACGTTCGGCATGATCCGGCCGGAAGTCGGACTGCCGGTTCTTGCCGCCTGGGAATCGCTGATCGGAATCGGCCTGCTGCTCGGCCGGTATCTGCGACTGACCCTGCTGCTGCTGTTCGCGCAGATGCCGGGGACGATGCTGCCACTGATCCTTTTCCCGGCCGAGACGTTCACGGCATTCCCGCACGCGCCGACGATGGAAGGACAGTACATCATCAAGAATCTCGTTTTGATCGCGGCGGCGATCGTCGTCGGCGCGACGGTGCGCGGTGGCGAGTTACGGGCGGAGCCGGCGGGTCGGGATGCAACCGCCACGGAGAAATCATGACGCATAGAAGCGTCTGCGGGTTGCTGGGTGCTCTGTTGCTCTGCGCGTGCAGCGGAGCTCGGCCGCGAGCGATGATTCCGCCGGAAGTCCAGTTCGTGTCGCGCGCGGAATGGGGCGCGCGGCCGCCGGTGCTGCCGATGCGGCCGCACACACTCGAGCGCCTCACCATCCACCACACGGGCACGGATCAGAACCCGCGCCGGAGTGTCGCGGACAAGCTGCAGGGGTTGCAGCTCTTCTCGCAGCGCGACGACTCTCTGGCCAGCGGCCGCCGCAAGCCGGCGTGGGCGGACGTGCCATACCACTTCTATGTAGCAACCGACGGAGCGGTAGGAGAAGGCCGGGACTGGCGCTACGCGGGCGATACGAACACGGAGTACGATCCGGCGGGCCACCTGCTCGTCGTTGTCGAAGGAAATTTTCAGCGTGACACGCTGACGACAGCGCAGCGACGAACGCTCGACATCATCGTGCCCGCGCTCGCGCACCGTTTCGGCATTCCGGCGGACAGGCTCGCTTCGCACCGTGACTACGCGGACACGCAGTGTCCCGGTGCGAATCTGTACGCCGAGCTGCCCCGGTTCCGCGAGCTCATCAGCGCCCGGCGCTGATGGAGGTCCAGATCTTCGGAGTCAAGAAGAGCTCCGACACACGCAAGGCACTCCGGTTCTTCGCCGAGCGCCGCATGAAGACTCATTTCGTGGACCTGAACGAGCGCGCGGCTTCGCCCGGTGAGTTGAAGCGGTTTGCGCAAAAATTCGGTGTCACGCGGTTGGTCGATCTGGATTCGAAGCGATATGCGGAGCTGGGACTGGGAGCCGCTCGACTCACCGACGAGCGCTGGCTGGACAAGCTCGCCTTGGAGCCATTGCTCCTGACGATTCCGCTGGTGCGTTGGCAAAATCGTCTCACGGTGGGGCTCGCCGAGCGCGAGTGGCAGAGCTGGATCGAGGCCGACCGCTAGGGCCAGCCACCTACACGAACTACGGAATAACTGCGATCGAGGTAGCGGCCCCGCGAAAGCGCTGGGGATATAGGGCAAGCTGACAGCTGCCTGCTAGAAGCTGCCAGCTATCAGCGCTTCTCCTTCAAAACTCGCCGATGAATCCGATCTCGGGCTCCAGGTGGTGACCGAACTTCTCCTCCACCGCCTTCTGCGCGATCGCGATCAGCTCGCGCACATCCTTCGCGGTGGCATGACCGAGATTGACCATGATGTTGGCGTGGATATGCGCGATCTGCGCGTCGCCGTGGCGGAATCCTTTGAGGCCGCACTGATCAACCAGCCTCCCCGCGCCCACTCCCTCGATCTTCTTGAAGATCGAGCCCGCGCTCGGATGGAACTGGAGCCACGGATGCCGCGAGCCGCGCCAGCTCAGGTTCTCCTGGAGAATTCGGTGCATCACGGCGGTGTCGCCCTTCGCCAGCTGGAACTCCGCCCACGTCACGATGTCCTTGGTAAAGTGCAGGATGCACGTGTCGTAGCCGAACTCCATGTACTCGCGATCGACGACTTTACGCTCGCCACTTTCAGTGAGGAGCTCGCACCGTTCGAACACTTCCGCGATGAACATCGTCCGTTCCCGCTCCGGCGCGGGCGAAAGGAAATGCAGGTTCTGCCAGACCGCACCGCCCACGGT
>JBKJKB010000259.1:0-12911 GCA_046597675.1 Gemmatimonadaceae bacterium | reverse complement strand
CGCCGGCCATCGCAGTCACCGGCCAGCGAATTCATCGTTGCGACGGAAGTCGGCATTCTGCACCGTCTCCGGCGCGAGAATCCCACGAAGACCTTCTTCGCCGCGAATGAGCGGGCGGTCTGCGCCTACATGAAGGTCACGACCCTGCCGAAAGTGTTTCTCTCGCTGGAGCAGATGCAGTTCGAGATCACGGTGCCGCCGGCCATCGCGGCGCGTGCCCGGAAGGCGATCGAGCGGATGATCGCTATCGGGGGGCAGACGGGTTTGTCGCCGGTACCGACGACTCCGGATCCGGGCGAGTAATCGACGCATGACTCTTGCTCGGTAACTGACGGCATATGAGCCCGCCACGTCGCCGCCCGCCCTCGCGAAGAAAGGTCGCGAGGCCCGATGAAGGAGTTCTGTTTCCGCTGAACCGGCGTGACACGACCAGGCTCGTGCGCGCCGCGCTGGATGAAGACGGTGCCTTCAATGACGTCACCACGATCGCGACCGTAGTGTCCGATCGGCGCGCCCGCTGCCGCCTCGTGGCGCGACAGACGGGCATCATCGCCGGTCTCCCGCTCGCCGTCGAGGCTTTTCGCCAGCTGAATTCGCGTGTCGTGATTCGGGTGGACGGCGAGGATGGCCGCTCGGTCGAGGCGGGCTCCGTCTTCGCGGTGTTGAGCGGGAGTGCCCGCGGCCTTCTCTCCGCGGAGCGGGTCGCATTGAATTTTCTCCAGCGGCTTTCCGGAATTGCGTCGCTCACCGCGAGGTTCGTCGCCGCCGTGGAAGGAACGGACGCGAAGATCCTCGACACGCGGAAGACCACGCCCGGATGGCGGAGCCTGGAGAAGTACGCGGTGCGCGCCGGGGGCGGGACCAACCATCGCATGGATCTGTCGAGCGCGATCCTGATCAAGGACAACCATCTGCGCGCGCTCGACGGCGATCTGGAGCTGGCCATCGAGCGCACGCGTGAACTGGCGCCCCGCGGAACGAAGGTCGAAGTCGAGTGCGACCGGTTCGCGCAGGTCAAGGATGCGCTCGCCGCCGGCGCCGACGTGATCATGCTCGACAACATGAAGGTCGACGAGATTCGCAGGTGCGTGGACTTCGTGGACGGTCGCGCGATTCTCGAAGCGTCCGGGGGGGTGAATCTCGCGAACGTTCGCGCGATCGCGACGACTGGGGTCGACTGGATATCGGTCGGAGCGCTTACCCATTCCGCACCGTCGTTGGATCTCGCGCTCGACTTTACCTAGCGGACCCCGCAGCAGGAGGCTCCCACCCATCCGGAAGGCCTACGCTTCGCTAAGACGGCCTTCCGGCCGGCCGGGAGCCTCCTGCTGCTGCATCTCCTTTCATGTCGAGAATGGCGTCCGGCACGAAGTAGCCGCCTGACACGCGCACGGCGGCCGCCGCGGCGCGGCGCGCATCTCACGGGTAGCAGCCGAGCTCACGTCATCGCTGTGCGGGAACCGCGCAGCCATCTCCAGTGAACCGCGAACAGCACGCCGGCCACCAGCAGCATGAGCGTCGACGTCACGAGGGATCGCAACGCGCGATGCCGGACGGCGGCGACGCGCTCGGCGCGCTCTTCCGAGCATAAAGCCATGAGAATGCTGTCCGGCGGGATCGCTGCGCTAACCGCGGCCGGCTCGGCCGGACGCGTCCCGCTCGTGGTGCGCATGTAGCGCTGCCTGCACGCTTCGAGTGACTGCCCACCGAATTCTCCGGTGACCTCACGGGACATCTCCGGCTCGGCGAACTCGAACACGTTGTTCACCACGCTATTCAGCGAGATGAGAATGGTGATGACGGCGATCAGGCAGACGACGTAGCCGTACAGTTGCGGGATCCAGCGCGGTTGGTCCATGACTTCTCCGTGGAGGTGGCGCGCTCGACATTGCGGCGCGCCTCACGGAGCTAAAGCTACGTTGCTACTTGATTGGGGATAGAGGCGCGTGAGGCCTGCAGAAGCTGCGCCGCGAGGAGCTGTGGGTCGCGCGCAGGCAGCTCGCATGTAAACCCCCGGCAGACGTGCGCCGAGGTCGAGCCGGCAGTGTCACGATCCTTCATCAAGGTGACCGTGCTGGTGCCCGCCGGGTCGCCCCCGGCGAGAATCAGCCCGGGTACGTACCGGCTCGCCACTGCGCGCGTGAACGTCGCGAACGCCTCGCTTGCCGGGTCGCCGGCGATCGCGACCTGCACGCCGCCGCGCACGAGCAGGTCCGCGACTCCGAGCATGTGTCCAAAGGCGATCGCATGCTTGGTCATCGCCGTAGCGAGCGGACGAAGCACGCGCTCAGCGCGCCCGCGCAGATCCTGGTCACCGGTCAGCTCGGCGAGACGAAGGCACAGGTCGGCGGCGAGAGAGCTCCCAGCCGGGACTGCGTTGTCGGCGATGTCGCGCGGCCGCGTGATCAGCTTCTCGGCGTCTCGCGCCGTATCAAAGAATACACGCGCCTCGTCGTCCCAGAAGAGATCGGTGATCACCGGGGAAATCTCGAGTGCCCGGTCGATCCAGCGCTCGTCGAAGGTCAGCTCGTATACGGCGATGAAGCCCAGAGCGACGGCGGCGTGGTCCTCGAGGAATCCCGGGATTCGCGTAGAGCCGTCCTTGCGCGAGCGCATGACCCGGCCATCGCGAACCATCTCGCGATAAAGGAACTCGGCGTTGCGCAACGCCATGGCGCGAAAGTGCTCGTGATCGAAAACCCGTGCGGCTTCGGCCACGCCCCGCAGCATCAGGCCGTTCCATCCCGCAAGAACCTTCTCGTCACGGCCCGGCCACACGCGGCGCGATCGCGCTTCGTACAGGATAGACTTGGCGCCTTCGATCGCTCCAGCGAGCTCGGTCTCCGTGACGCCGAGTCCTCCGGCGAAGGCCGCCGGCTCGGACGGAACGAACAGAATGTTCGCGCCCTCGAAGTTTCCGCCCGGTGTCACACCGTAATAGGACTTGACCAGCACCGATTCTTCGCCGAGCAGATCGTCCAGCTCTGTTTCGGACCAGACGTAGAACTTTCCTTCGTGGCCTTCGCTGTCCGCGTCGAAGGAGGAATAGAAGCCGCCCTCCGGAGACGTCATCTCGCGCTCGACCCAGGCGATGGTGTCGCACGCAACGCGCTTCACTTCCTTGTCGCCGGTCGCCTGCCACAGGTGGACGCCGAGCCTGAGGAGCAGCGCGTTGTCGTACAGCATCTTCTCGAAGTGCGGCACCAGCCACTCGTCGTCCACTGAGTAGCGCGCGAAGCCACCGCCGATCTGATCGTAGATTCCGCCGTGCGCCATCTTGCGGAAGGAGTTCAGCGCGATGTCGGTGGCGTGCGGGTTGTCCGTGCGCGCCCCGTGCCGCAGGAGGAAGTCGAGGGCCATCGTCTGCGGGAACTTCGGCGCTGAATCGAAGCCACCGTAGGTGGCATCGTAGCGCTGAGCTATGCTGCGATACGCGAGCTCCAGCATGTGCGCCGTGACCTCGTCCGCGCGCGTGGAAGCCGGCGGAGGCATGTATATCTGGCGCAGCTGTGCGACGCTTCGCTCCACGTCGTCGCGATGCTCGGAGTACGCCCGGGCCACCGATTTGAGTACGTTGGTGAAGGACGGCATCCCGTGCCGGTCGGTGGGCGGGAAGTAGGTACCGCCGTAGAACGGCTCGCCCTCCGGCGTGAGAAAGACCGTCATGGGCCAGCCGCCGTGCCCCGTCATCGCCTGCACGGCCTGCATGTAGATGCTGTCCAGGTCGGGGCGCTCCTCGCGATCGACCTTGATGTTGACGAAGTGCTCATTCATCACGGCGGCCGTGGCCTCGTCCTCGAAGGACTCGTGCGCCATGACGTGACACCAGTGGCACGCGGCGTAGCCGATGCTCAGCAGGATGGGCTTGTCTTCGCGCCTGGCGCGATCGAGCGCGTCGGCGGACCATGGGTGCCACGCGACGGGGTTGTCGGCGTGCTGCCGGAGGTAGGGGCTGGTCTCGTTGGCTAACAGATTGGGCATCGAGGATGATCCATTGCATAATGTCTACCAGAGCGGTGCTGCGTGCTGCGTGTTGCGTGCCGATCGGCGCCCCCCGCATCGCCTTGGGAGGTTCGCGCTAATAACTTCCGGCTATGCTCGCAATGATTGCCCTCGGGGGCGCGGTGGGATCAGTGACCCGGTACTTGCTCGGCGGCGTGATCCAGCGCGCGGCCGGGCTGGGGTTTCCGGTCGGGACTCTGATGGTCAACGTGACCGGGTCCTTCGTCGCAGGCTTCCTGCTGCGCTATTTCATGAACGTCCAAACTCATCCAACCCTTCGCGCCGCGCTCATCATCGGCTTCTGCGGCGGGTTCACGACCTTCTCGGCGTTCACCACGGAGACGCTGGGGCTCGTCGAAGGCGGTGAGTACTGGAGAGCTTCGATTTATGTCCTCGCCAGTGTCGCGCTCTCGCTAATGGCGGTGTTCGCCGGATTCGCGGCGGGTGTCGTTGCCGTCCCACACCACTCACGATGATGTCCGGCTTGCCGGACGGGATGCCCAGTGTCTGAAGACCTCACACGCTACCTGAACGACAACGAAACGAGGATTCGCGACGAGCTGTTCGCCCTGCTGCGGATTCCGAGCGTCAGCGCGCGCTCCGAGCAAAAGGCCGACATGGTACGGACCGCCGAATGGGTTCGTGACTCCCTGACCGGGCTCGGATTCGAGACGAAGATTCATCAGACCAAAGGCCATCCGATCGTGGTCGGGGAGTGGAGGAAAGCGGCCGGCGCGCCCACCGTGCTGATCTACGGCCACTACGACGTGCAGCCGCCGGAGCCGCTGGATCTGTGGACCTCACCTCCCTTCGAGCCGACGGTGCGGGACGGAAAGATCTACGCACGCGGCTCCGTGGATGACAAGGGTCAGTTCTTTCTCCACATCAAGGCGGTTGAAGCGCACCTGAAGACGCGCGGGAAGCTGCCGGTGAACATCGTGTTCCTGATCGAGGGCGAGGAGGAGATCGGGAGCGAGCATCTCGCCGAATTCGTCGATGTGCATCGCGACATGCTGAAGGCCGATGCAGTCGTCATCTCCGATTCGACGATGTATGCGGCAGGCCAGCCGTCCATCCTGTCGTCGCTGCGCGGCCTCGCGTACTTCGAGATCAACGTCCAGGGGCCCGCGGGCGATTTGCACTCCGGTATGTACGGCGGAGCCGTGGTGAATCCCGCGATCGCGCTCGCGAAGATCATCGCGACGTTCCACGACGAGAAGGGCAGAGTAGCCATCGATGGTTTCTACGATGCCGTTCGCGAATGGGAGCCTGAGATCCGTGAGCAGATGCGCGGCCTTCCTTCGGACGACGCGCTCTTTCTGAAGGAGGTAGGCGCGACGGCGCTCGGCGGCGAAGAGGGCTACACCACGCTCGAAAAACTGTGGACGCGGCCGACCTGCGAGGTGAACGGACTGCTGAGCGGTTACACCGGCGAGGGAGCGAAGACGGTGCTGCCCGCGCACGCGATGGCGAAGGTGAGCTGCCGCCTGGTTCCCGACCAGCTACCGCAGGACATCGAGCGTCTCTTCAAGGCGCACGTCGCCCGCGTCGCGCCCAAGGGCGTGACGGTGACGTGCGAGCATCTGCATGGAGGCCGCGCGTGGAAGGCGAAGCTGGAGGGGCCGATCTTCGAGGCAGCGCACAAAGCGCTGGAGTCCGCGTTCGGAAAGGCGCCGGTGATCACGGGCGAAGGCGGATCGATTCCCGTCGTCAGCGACTTCGAGCAGATCCTCGGCGCGCCGGTCTTGCTGGTGGGCTTCGGACTCCCGGGCGAGAACGCGCACGCGCCGGACGAATGGATCAGTGAGGAGAATTTCCGCCTGGGGATGCGGGCGATGGCGGAGATGTGGGACCATTACAAACAGCTGGCAGCCAGCAGCTAGCTGTTCTTAATATCGCCACTCACGAATCAAGAACATTCCCAGTACGCTGCGCGTGATCGGCTCGCGGATCTGCAGCGTCGGCTCTCGGAGCAGGTAGCGCGGCTCCAGCGCGACCTCGATGCGATACCCGGGCTTGGACGAAAAGCGGTGCTCGAGCGTGAAGCCGGGGCGTCGCAGGGCGGCGGGATCGGGCCGGCCCGTGAATGAGACGAAGGTGCTCGGGTTCACGTATTTGCCGAACTCGACCTCCGTGCTGCGGAGGAAGCTGCCGACGTCAGTCTGAATCTCGGCGGGCGAGATGATCAGCACGTCCGCGCCGAGCGACCGCGCCGCCTCGCCCGCGATCTCTTCGGTGAACACGCCGAGCGCGACGGCGGCGAGCTGCTTGGTGGCGAGGGCCGCTCCCGTTCCGACCAGCGTGCCAGCACCGCCGCCAGTGGACAGCGCTGATCCACCCAGCTGCGTGAGTGTCGTGCCCGACTGGCCGAACGCGAGATAGGCGAGAATGTCGCTCTGCGCCATTGGGGGCTGAGCGTCGCTGGTGAGCGTGATCTTGGGGCTCCTGAGAGTTCCTCCGATCACGATCTGGATGTTGATGGCTTCGCGAGTCGGAAGCCGCACCTCGTACTCGCCCTGAATCTGAAGGGTCGGATTTATTTCCGTGATGCCCACGAAGGTCGCCGATCCCCGCCTGATCTTGAAGCGTCTGCTGAAGAAGACGTAGTCGCCGCGGTCACTGAGCAGTACTCCGTCGAGCGTCAGCGATTCCTTGGCGCGGTCCGCACGCACGATCATGTCGCCGTCGGTGTAAACCTCGACATTGACGTTCGGCGCTCTGACGAAAACGTCACGGTCCACGCGGAGGTTAAGATCCACCCGCAGATTCGCGAGCAGTGGCGACTGCGCGGGAAATATCTCGGTAGCGGGAGTGAGTGCCGTATCGAGAACCGCAAACAGCGCGGGATCGTCGGCGCCGACTACTTCCCGATCTTCAGGCGTCGGGATGTAGAGCACTCCTTCGCGAATCCTCACGCCGCCGCTGATCAGCGCTCCCTTGAACGGCCCATACATCGCGACGTCGAGATCCGCGTTCAGCTCGCCGTGATCGTTGTCGAGAATGCGCGCGTTACGGGAGAACAGCCGCAGGTCGAACGACGGCTCGCGGAACGAGCCCACACCCACGCCGCCACTGATGCGGAACGGGCCCGCGCTGCGTCCGACCAGCGAATCCACCACGATGGTATCACCGGTCATGCGCACGGAGCCGTAGACGTTCCGCACGGTCACTCCGGTGGGAACGATCTTGGCGCTGCCGTTGTGGATGGCCACGTTGCCGGACAGCGCGGGCTTGCTCAGCGAGCCGCCGATGCTGACGGCTCCGCTCGTCCGCCCCCGCACGTTGCTCACGTAGCTGCCCAGTTGCGGCAGGATCTCCACCGGGAAGCTGTCGGCTGACACGCGCAGCGCTATCTGCCTGTCCCTCGGTATCCGCGAGCCGGTGACGCCCGTGAGCGCGAGGTTTACGGGCACCGTTCCCTCGGCCACTACGATCGAGCGGCCGTTGGCAAGCGTCGCATCCGCGCGCCCGGTGAGAGTCTCATTGGCGTAGTCGAGAGTACCGTGTACTTCGGGCAGGCTCGTCTCGTTGTACACGAAGTCGGTCGCCCCGAATGCCCCCTTGAAACGGGGATCCGCCAGCGTGCCGGACGCGTTCACGTCGAAGGACAGCAGTCCTCGCGCATCGATGTCGCTCTGCAGCAGCGAGGCTATATCGGCGATCTCGAAGCGATCGACTGCGAGGCGAAGGTCGGCGTTTCCTTCGCGCGGGATGAGCCCGTCCACAAAGATGCGGCCGCCGGACGGATTGGTGAGCTCGAGAGTCTTGACCGTGAAGCCGCGCGCGCCCCATTCGATCTCCGACGGTTGCGTGCTCCGCCACAGCGTCGTGTCGAACTGCAGCATCATGTTGTCCAGGTGAAGCTCGCGATGGTCCGCGTGCAGCCGGTACTGCGCGGCCAGGCCGTACTGTGTCCTGTCGTCCTGATGTATCGATATCTCCGCGGTACCGCCGGGGCGTTGATAGTTGATGCGCGCATCGACGCTGTCGAGATCGAAACCCACGAGCCGGGCGTCGGTCAGCTGCGCGTCCACCACCACGCGCGACGCGGGGGTCCGTCCGCCGGTCCACTCGTAGTCGGCAACGAGCCGGCCTACGCTCTGCCCCCGCGCGACGATGTTCCTGCCGGTCGCGGTGCCGCGCAGTCCGAAGTTCTTGATGTTGCCCGTCGCCACGCCCTCGGCACGCAGCGAGCCCGCCAGCAGTCCGCGCGGAATTACGCTCGGAGTATCAACGGTGATCGCGGGCATGCCGCGCCCGGTGACGGCGCGCTCCACTTCGGTCTCTCGCGCGATTCTGGTCGAATCCTCCCGTGCGCGTGCGACGCGCGACGCCAGGATCCGCGGCCGCGGCGCTACCACGCCGGTGTCGGTTCCGATGATGCCGGCAAGAGCAGAGAGAGTGTCGATCACCACGCTGTACCGCAGCTCGCCCTGACGTCTCTCGCTGAGCCCGAACGTGCCTTGCGCGTTCAGCTCGCCCTGCGGTACGCTCACGGCCAGCGTGTCGAAGCGTGCGAGGCCGTCCGCGAACGCGACTCGCACCTTGGCCGAGTCGAGCGCTAGGGTGTCCCACACGGACGTCTTCACGTCGGCGACGAGATTGCCGCGCATGGTCTCCGCATTGGTTCCCGTACCCACCATGTGCGCGGTGGCGGTGAGCTGAGTGGAGGGCGCACGCCGCGATAGGGCGCTCGCGTCGAACAGCGCGGCGGTGACGCGCAGGTCGTACGCTGTCGCGCGTCCCTCGAGATCAACGCGGCCGTTGATGGCGATGTTTCCACCATCCGATGCGACAAGGTTCGTGTTCACTACAAAATCGCGCAGCGTCCCCGTGAAACGGATCGGTCCTGTGACGAAACCCCGGAGGCCGAGCGCGGGCGCGAACCGGCCAGCCGTGGCGAGCGCGAGCGGAGCAAAGCGCGCGGTGACGTCCAGCCACGCGCGCGCGCCGGGCCGAACAGCGACGCGGCCGATCCCCCGCGACCGGTTGCCTGCTTCGATGTGCGTGATGTCCCCGGTAGCGACGAGTGTCGAGCCCGTCGAGCCGTTGAGGACGGTATTGCCCGTGAACGTTCCGTCGAACGGAATGTCGGGAATGATTATGCGCGCAAACTGCGCGGTCACCGGCATCAGGCGGAGGCGGAGATTGCTCGCGCGAAAGTAATCGCCCACTCCGAGCTCACCCATCGCGACGACGCGGTTTCTGCCCGTGCCCGCGCCCACGAAAGTCACGTCTCCATCGACAATCATGGCGTTGAATCCGCCGTCGAATCGCGCGTGACCGGAGAGAACGCCTGGACGTGGCGGCCACGACACGCCGAGCACCTGGTCGAGCAGGGCGGTACTGACGCCCGTGAACCTGATGTCGGCCGCGTGAAATGCGAGGGTGTCGGTATCCGTCACGCCGATCTTCCCCACGAGATGCGCGTCGCCGAGGCGGATGTCCGCGTTCTCGGCGAGATATATGGCGCTGTCTCCCTCCCAGTCCATCGCGAAATCGAGCGAGCCGCTGCCGCGCTCCGGCAGCTGCGGCAATACCCAGCGGACGTCGGTGGGGGAGAACGGGTTGGCGCGCAGGCGCAGGCGGAAATCCGCACCCTGCATCCTGTATCGCCCCGACGCAATTGCGCGCGAGCCACTCAGCTCCGCGCGCGCATCCGCCCACCAGACCGAATCGGCGTTGAACTGTATTTTGCCCGTGAACGCGCGAATCCTGAGCGTGGGCGGATTGAATGGCACCGCGAGCATCCGCGCGGATGCGACGTCCATCACCGCGACCCTGAATTCCGGATCGTTGAGCCGGATCATCGGCATGCGCGCGTGGATCTCGCGGTACTCCGCGACATTCTGATATCCGCCCGGAACGCGGATGATTCGCACGCGTCCCTCACCGGCGAGCGCCTGGGTTATCTCCCGATCCGGGTCGCCGCTTCCGCCGCCCGGCGTCCACGGTACGCGGGTGATCAGATGCACGTTCACGAGGCTGACGTCCGTGAACCCGATCCACGTGCCCCAGCCGGTTTTCCGTGGCCCCTGCCGCGTAACGGTATCGCGCGGAAAAATCCGGTCGTAGTTCCAACGCTGGCCGGGCAGCCGCTCGACGACCACCGTCGCGTTCACCAGACGCAGCCCCGAAAGCTGAATGCGTTTTCCGAACAGTGCTCCGAGGCCGTATTCGGTGAAGATCGTGTCCGCTACGATGAGCGGCGCTCCGCTGCTGTCGGTGATCGACACGTCGATGAGCGTGACGTCACGGAGCAGGTTGCCGCGGACTTCGCCGATCTTGATTACGCCGTGCGAGTTCCGGGTGAGGATGTTGACCACACGGTCGCGCGCGAAGTTCCTGCCGAAATCGGTCTGCGTGACCAAGAGGACGCCGAGCGCCATGAGCACGACGACGCCGGCGACTGCTAGACCGGCGATGCCCGCGTGCTTTTTCCTCACCATGACGTGCAACGGCGCTGTTGCAACGCCGACCGGATCGTCACTAGAACGCTTCGCCTATGGAAAGGTGGAGAATCATGCGGTCGAGCACGCCCATGAAGCCGCCACGGGCTACGGCGTACTCGCGTCGCGTGTTGAGCCGGACGAGTCTGCGTTCGCCGTCCACGATCTCCTCGGAGATGACCGGCAGGCGCTCGGCCCTGCCTGGATTGATACCGATATCGACACGGATGGGTCCGACCGGCGAGCGGTACCGCACTCCGAATCCGGGCGTGATGGCGGCGCGGCTTCCGGGAAGCGAGCGATCGACGTTCTGCGTCACGACTCCGGCATCCACGAAGACCGCCCCGGAGAGCCGGTTCCACACCGGAAACCGCAGCTCGACGTTCGCCTCCGCGACGGTATTGCCGCCGAGCGGCCGCGGCTGGAAATCCTCATCCTGGTAGGCAACCGAGTTCGGGTCGCAATCCGTGATCGGGATGGACTCCGGGCATGCGAGCGGTCCGTCCTTGGACAGTTTCCCGGCTCGCAGCTCGGCGGCTGAGACGGTAAGTATTCGGGGGCCGAGCTGGTTCTCACCGAACCCTCGCACCGACTGCGCGCCGCCCGCGAAGAAGCGCGTTCGGGGATGCAGCACCTCGTCGCCGATAACGCCGCCCAGCGCCTCACCCGAGCTTTCGATGCTCTTGATCCACCCGAGCCGGATATGACCGCCCAGCGCGCCGCGTCTGCGGATCTGCATGAACGCCGCTGCCTCCGCCGATGCGCGGTTGAAGCGATAATCGGAAGCCGTGAGCCCCGACGCATGCTCGAGCGCGGCACGTCCGCGGTAGCCGCGGTTGGGGGAAAACGGGTCGTTGGTCCGATCGATATTGGCGGTGAGCGCCAGCGGCGAGATCCGTTGGTGACCCTTCAGCGCATCGAGTGTTGGCCTGTCGCAGACGCCGAAGTTGACGCAGAAATAGACGTCACCCGCTTCGACGGTCGTCACTTCGAAGCGGTAGTTCAGGCTGGCCGGCGCGCGTAGGGCAATTTCGCGCGTGAACGTCGCGCTCGTGCCATATCCGCGGTCGACGTATATCCCGGGAGCGCTTCGCCGGTGAGTGAACACCGACAGGGCGAGCGTGTTCCGCGCGGAGCCGAACCAGGGCTGCTGCATCTCCGCGCTCGCATTGTACGTGGGCGCGAAATACCGGCCGCGTTCGCTCCCGACGTTGACGTAATTGTCGGAGAAAAAGAGCTTTCCGTTGAGCTGCTCGGCGAGAAGGTTGCCGACCGCGCCGGTGATGGACAGGCGACGCGCTCCCCCGGTGAAGTTGTAGTGCGTGTATCTCCCTTCCGCCTGCAGGAAATCCGCGGTGGTGAAGCCGAAGCTGAGTCGCGCCTCGCGCGGCGGCGATTCCTGCACGGTGATGTCGACGATCTTGGTGGAATCAATTCCCGTTTCCTGCGTCGACAGCTCGATGACCGCGCGACGGAACAGGTTCGACTCGTACAGGTTGCGCTGGCTGCGGAGCAGATCGGACCGGTGGTAGAGGTCGCCCTCCTCGAACGTCAGCGAGCGGCGGATCGTACGTACGGAAACCTTCTTGTTGCCATGGACGTGGATGCTGTCGATGGTAGTGCGCCAGCGCGGATTCAGATTCACAGTCACGACCGCCGAAAGGCCGTCGCGAGCGATCGCGATCGACGTGTCGACGATGGCATCGGCGTAACCGCGGTCCCACAGGTCTTGCTCCAGGCGCACGCGCATGGAGTCGAGCTTGATCATGTTGAGTGGATCGCCGCGGTCGAGCAGCGTGCGCCGCTCGACCATGCGGTTCGACAGAACGGGATTGGTCTGCTGGATGGAGATGTCGCTGACGACCGTCGGCGGACCCTCGTCCACCAGGAAGGTGACCGCGACCTTGTCTCTGTCCCTGGGCGCGATCACGGTGTCCACCTGCGTCTCGCGGAATCCGCGCTTCCAGTAATACACGCGCAGTCGGAGGACGTCGCGGATCAGCTCGTCGCGATCGAGATATTGTCGCTCATAGAAATACCTGGATTTGGTGATCCAGCAGACCGGCTTGAAGATCAGGCTCCTGCAGTGCGACTCATCGGTAACGATGCTCTCGCGGAGCTCCTCGACCTTGAGCGCCTTCACGCCCTGGAATTTGAGGTCGGCCACCTCGGGTTTTGCTTCTTCGTCCTGGGCGGAAGCCGGCACGGGGGCCAGCAGGCCGGAGGCCGCGGCGAGGCATAAAAACAGGGCGGCGCCAGCCCGGGAAGGGGCCCAGCGCCTGGGACTTAGGTGCATGCCCCCCGGATGAGCAAGCAGCGGGCCGTCAGAGGCCCTCGAGGAGAGCGTCGTTGCTGGGGGTTGAGGCGATGCGCTTGATCAGCCATTCCATGGCCGAAGTCGAAGGCATCTGGTGGAGTCCCCGGCGGAGGGTGTAGACGTGGTCCAGCTGCTCGGGACGG
>JBKJKB010000228.1:0-11589 GCA_046597675.1 Gemmatimonadaceae bacterium | reverse complement strand
AGGCGCTCCAAAACGAAGGCCATCCGATCGGATTCGGGACCACGGGGGAGAACCTGACGGTCTCGCGAGTCGATTGGATGGCCTTCGTTTTGGAGCGCCTCGATCAACTCCACGGCGTAAATGCAGATGGCGCGCTCCGGCCCTCCATGCAGCTTCTGGTCGGCCTGAGTGTCGCCGTACACTCCGTTCCGCGAGATCCACGCTTCCACGCGGCTGCTCTTGGGAACGCCGCCGCCGGATACGTTGATCGACTCGATCCGGCCGGCCTCGCCCGGAGCTTCGCTCACCGTACGCTCCCGCCGCGGTCCGCCGGCTTCGATGTCATGCACCGCACCGGTATTCCTCCGTTCGTGGTTCTGAACAGCGCCTCCAGCTCCATGCGCATCTGCGCCTCGAGCGCGTGGTCCGCCGACAAAAACGCCAGCTTCCAGCCGCCGAAACGTTCACGCATCACCGCGCCGAACCGCGCGTACAGATTGCGCAGCTCGCGTGACGTTCCGACCCGGACGCCATACGGGGGATTCGTGATCACCCATCCCGGCCCCGCGTCGACGTCCGCTTCCGACACCGAGCTCACTACGAACTCAACGTGGCCTTCGACACCCGCGCGCGCTGCGTTCTCGGTCGCCGCGCGGATCGCGCCCTCGTCACGGTCAGTTCCGATGATCGGCGCGCCGGCCTTGTCCAGAATCCCGGCCTCGGCTTCCCGCCGCATGCGCGACCATAATCCGGCCTCGAGCCAGGGCCACTGCTGAAAGGCGAAGACGCGATCGAGTCCGGGCGGAATTCTCCTGGCCAGCATCGCCCCTTCTATAGGAATGGTGCCTGAGCCGCAGAACGGATCGAACAGCGGCTCGTCCGCGCGCCACTCGCACGCCAGCAGCATCGCCGCGGCGATCGTCTCGCGCATGGGGGCTTTCGCGATGGCGCGGCGATATCCGCGCATGTGCAGGAGCGCGCCCGAGCTGTCCATGTTGACCGTGCACTCATCGCGCTCCAGCCGCACGATGATCAGCTGTGACGTTTCGCCTTCGTGTTCTTCGGATTGCACGTCTTCCGCCGGCTCGGCGCCCGTGCCTTCGCGGACGGCGCGGCCGATACGCTCGGCGACGGCGTCCGAGTGATACAGTCGCGATTTTCGCGACGTGACTCGCACCTCGAACTTCCGTCCGGGCGCGATGAACCTCGACCACTCGATCTTCGCGGAATGCCGCTCCAGCTCGGCGAACGTCCGCGCCTGGAACCGGGCCAGCCTCACTATCACGCGGCTCACGGTCCGCAGCCGCAGATTAGCGGCGTACACTTCGCGCAGGCCACCTTTGAACGTGACGCCGGCGGGCTCGACTTCGTCGACCTCGAGTCCGATGTGCGCGAGCTCGCGGGCCGCGATGCGGGAGAGCCCTGGCGCCGTGATGGCGAACGCTTCGAGTGGCTTGGTAGAATCAGGCACGCCTGAGGTTACTGCGTTGACTGCAAAATGAAAGCTGCCACTGAAGCCGACCTCGCGGCCGCCGCCGCGCTGACTTCAGGAAGTAGCGGCGACCGCGCTCGCAGCGCGGGCGCGCCTTTTTGCGAGCCACACCCACAGCCGCCACGCCAGCAGCGACCCGATGATCGTGAGATATACGAGCGGAAGGAAAGTGTCCTTCTTCACCGCCCACAGGTAATGAATGGTGCCGGTGATCGCCGCGACGTAGATGAGCTGGTGCAGCCTGTTCCAGCGCTTTCCCCCGAGCCGTCGCACCCAGCTCCTGGTCGAGGTGATGGCGAGCGGGAGCAGCAACAGCCACGTCGCCATGCCGATCGTGATGTACGGATGCTTGACGATGTCCTCGACTATGTCGCTCACGTCGAAGAACATGTCGAGGCCGATGAACGCGGACATGTGCAAGGTCGCGTAGAAGAACGCGAACAATCCGAGCATGCGGCGGTACTTGATCGCTTCATTCCAGCCGGTGATTCGTCGCAGCGGAGTCACCGCGAGGGTGATGGCGATGAAACGCAGTGCCCAGCGTCCGGTCCGCAGCTGGATCGCCTCGATGGGATTGGCGCCGAGGCCGGCGTTGAATCCTTCCCAGACGAGCAGCGCGAGCGGAATGAGGGCCGCGACGAATACGAGCGGCTTGATTACGCTGGAGCGGCGCGAGTGCGAAGCCCTCTCAGTAGGATCTGCGCAGGTCCATTCCCGCGTACATTTGCGAGACCTGGTCGCCGTAGCCATTGAACATGAGAGTCCGACGCCGGAGAAACTCGCCGATCCGCCGCTCTTTGGCCTGACTCCACCGCGGGTGATCCACTTCAGGATTCACGTTCGAGTAGAACCCGTATTCCGCAGGCGCGGCCTTGTTCCACGCCGTCGCGGGCTGCCGGTCGGTGAATCGCATCTTCACGATTCCCTTGATGCTCTTGAATCCGTACTTCCACGGCACCACCAGCCGGAGCGGCGCGCCATTCTGATTCGGCAGCGGCCGGCCGTACAGTCCGGTCGCCAGGATCGTCAGCGGATGCAGCGCCTCGTCGAGTCGCAGTCCCTCCGCGTACGGCCAGTCGAGCACCGGACGGCGTTGACCTGGCATCTGCCGCGGATCGTGCAGCGTCGTGAACTCGACGAACTTCGCCTGTGACGTCGGCTCTACCCTGTTAATGAAAGCGGCGAGTGGAAATCCGAGCCAGGGAATCACCATCGACCAGCCTTCGACGCAGCGCAGCCGATAGACGCGCTCCTGCTGCGTCGCGGGCCGGAGGATATCCTCGAGATTGTAAACCGCTGGTTTCTTCACGAGGCCCTCGACTGCGACGCTCCACGGGCGCGTACGGAACGAGCCGGCGTTCTCCGACGGATCCTCCTTGCCCGTGCCGAACTCGTAATAGTTGTTGTAGGTCGTGACGTCCTTGAACGGAGTCAGCTTGTCGGCTGCGTGCTCGTCCGACGGCGACGCCTTGAGGCAGCCCGGCAGAGCGCCCGTCGCGGCGGCCACACCGATGAGGCTGCTGGTGGCGAGAAATTCGCGGCGGTTCACGTACAGCCGCTCGTCAGTGATCTCGCTGGCTGAAATGTCGGGTGGTCGTCGGATAAGCATCGGTAACTCCTCTTAACGGCGCTGCGTGCAGCGCGCTGTGTGCTGCGCGCTGCGGAATACTTCCTGCCTTAGTACCCCTCAATGCCCCAAACTATAAGCAAAGCCGAGGCCGTCGCCTGTCTTCGCGATCGTTTCGGCCATGAGGACTTCCGGCGCGGCCAGTGGGAGCCCGTAGAAGCGATCATCGCGCGGCGCGACGTGCTCGTCGTCATGCCCACGGGCAGCGGCAAGTCGCTGATCTACCAGCTTGGCGCCGTTATGCTGCACGGACTCACGATCGTCGTAACGCCGCTCATAGCCCTGATGAAGGACCAGCACGACAAGTTAATCGCGCAGGGCGTGGACTCGGTGGCGATGCATTCGCACCTCTCCACGTCGGAGTCACGCGAAGCGCACCGCCAGATCGGTGAAGGTGAGGGAGACATCCTGTATGTCACGCCCGAGAGGTTCAAGGATCGCGAGTTCTTCGAGCATCTGCTCAGCCGCGAGATAAGTCTGTTCGTGGTGGACGAAGCGCACTGCGTCAGCCAGTGGGGGCACGACTTCCGCCCCGACTACCTCGCGCTCGGAAACATCGCGAAGCGGCTCGGTCGCCCGCCGATCCTCGCGCTCACCGCGACCGCGACCGCCGAGGTCCAGAAGGACATCGTACACCAGCTCGGCATGAAGGACCCGCACGTCACCATCACCGGCTTCGCGCGCCCTAATCTTCGGTTCGAGGTCGGACGCACCGTGAACGACGGGATCAAGGACGCCGTCGTGGATCGCACGCTCGGTGACGGCGACGGAGTCGGCGTGATCTACGTCGCGACCGTGAAGGAAGCCGAGCGGCTGCACGAGAAGTTTCGCGAGAAATACCCGATCGCGATCTACCACGGAAAGATGGCTGCCGCGGACCGGAAGGAAGCGCAGGAGATGTTCATGGCGAACAAAATCAAGGCGATCATCGCCACCAACGCGTTCGGGCTTGGCATCGACAAGCACGATTTGCGCTTCGTGCTGCACTACCATTTTCCGGGATCGATCGAGGCGTATTACCAGGAAGCGGGACGCGCCGGACGCGACGGAAAGCCCGCGGTATGCACGATCCTGTATCGTGTGGAAGACCGCCGCATCCAGTCGTACTTCCTTGGCGGCAAGTACCCGGAAGTCGAGGAGGCCGCGCGCGTCGCGATCGCGCTCGAGCAGTACCCGATTGGCCAGCCGGTCGCTGGCGCGGACATATCGAAGCAGACGGGAGTGCCGCTCCGGAAAATGCGAATCGTTTTCGCTCTGCTCAAGCGGCACGGAGTTGTCCGCGAGCACCGCGACAAAAGGTGGGAGCGGCTCGCGGACCGTTTGACATCGGTCAACCTCAGCGCCGATCTTCTGGACTACGAAGAGCGCCGCGAGCGGGACCAGCAGAAGCTCCGGACGATGATAGAGTTCTGCCAGACGGCTGAATGCCGCACGCGATTCATCCTCGAGCACTTCGGGGAGGAGATCGAGCCCGACTGGCGTTGCGCCAACTGCGACGCGTGCGATGAGATCGCCAACTGGGAAACCGGGCCGGGGGCGGCCGCGGAGAAGGCGACCGCTTAAGCCCGCCGGGCGTTCGCCGCGGCGGGTGTGCGGCTCATTTCACAGGTTGCGGCGACCCGGGCGAACTAGGCGTTCAGCTTCGCGTCGAGCTGGATGTCGACATTGCCCTTGAGCGCGCTGGACACCGGGCAACCGTCCTTGGCTGCATTCGCGATTCTTTGAAAGGTCGCGTCGTCCAATCCGGGAACCGTCGCGCGCGTCGTGAGCTTCATCGTGGTGATCTTGAAACCGTCGCCGACTTTCTCGACGGTGCAGTGCGCGTCGGACTCTACGCGCGTCGGCGTGGTGCCGTTCTTCTCCAGCGCGCCGCTCAGCGCCATGCTGAAGCACGCAGCCTCCGCGGCCGCCAGCAGCTCTTCCGGGTTCGAGCCGGTGCCTTCCTCGAACCTCGAGCTGAAGGAATAGGCACCCCCAATCCCGCCGCCCTCACCACGAAAATTGCCCTTGCCTCCCTTGAGGCCACCTTCCCACACCGCGCTCGCTTTCCTGGTCGGCATTGTTCGCTCCATTCTGATACGATTTGACTGACTGCAACATCAGTAAAGCTAATGACGGGCTACATTCCGTCGTCCATCATCCGAGGGCGAAGAACATGGCCGACCGACCGCAGGATTACTCCAATCACAAGCGCGTATACCCCGTTTATCATTTTTTTGTCGTTCCGGTCCTGCTCGCGAACTTCTTCGCGCAGCTAGGCGACCTGCTCAGAGCGCCTTCCCTCGATGCAGCCTGGACGGTGACCGTCGCGGCGGCATTGGCCGGCCTCGCGTTCACTGCGCGAAGCATGGCTCTGGTCCTGCAGAACCGGCTCATCAGTCTCGAGGAGAGGCTGCGCCTGGCACGGATCCTTCCGGAAGATCTTCGCGGACGTATCCCGGAGCTCGAACCGGGTCAGCTCGTAGCTCTGAGGTTCGCGTCCGACGCCGAGGCGCCCGAGCTTGCGCGGCGGTGTCTGGCGGGAGAGTTCGCGAAGAACGACGACATCAAGCGCGCCATCAAGGACTGGCGGCGCGACACCCTGAGAGTTTGAAACCCACGCAGAGGATCAGATGCCCGATGTAACCGTCACGATCAAGCAGACTGGTCCCTATGTGATCGAGGGTGAGATCACTCTCGTGGATCACCTCGGCCGGCCGGTCCCGACTACGCCCGGGAAGCGCATCTCGCTGTGCCGCTGCGGCGCGTCCACCAACAAGCCGTTCTGCGACGGAACGCACAGCAAGATCGGATTTCTCGCCGCCGAAAAAGCGCAGCAGGAGTCCGACGACAATAAAACGCCCTAGGTAGACGGGGCCCTAGCAGGCGGGGCGCACCGTCACACCGCCAGCAGCGCTCTGTGCCAGGAGCCGGCGGCGGGCAGCTCGAACCGCTCGCGCCACTCGCCGAGAGAGCTGATGCTGGTGTCGAACACGCTCGTCTCCCCGCCGATCGTGCCGCTCGACGAGAGCCGCGCGAACTCATCGCGCGACCCGCTGCACACTTCGCCGCTCGCGTCGCGGAAGAACACGCGGTCACGTGACAGGAGCGATGCTCCGGTCAGTTTTTCGAATTCGGCCAGCTTTCTGTACAGCCCGTCGATGGAACAGCCCGACGCGTTGGTGGAATTCTGGTCGACCCCGATGACGAGAAAGCGCGCGTAGCGCCACTCGCGCCCGCAGGTCAGCGGCGAGCCGTGAGCAACCCACTGGCTCAGAAATCCATCTACCAAAACAAGGAGCTGGGCTGCGCGCTGGTCGTCCAGCGCCGGATCGGCGGCGAATACCCACACGCGCGCCTCGTTGCTCAATGAATCAAAAGGCACCAATGGCATGACTCAATCTACCGGGAGGTGGCTCTTTTTGATTTGCCGCGCGTGGAAGGCCGCTTCGTGACGGCCGGCTGATCGAGGCTGCGCCAGAGATACCAGCACGCGATGGTTCTGTACGGCGCCCAGGCCCGCCCGAACTTTTCCATCTGCCGCGCGCTGGGCCGTTTTCGCAAACCATACGCCCGCTGAATCGCTTTCTGGATGCCGAGGTCGAGCGTCGGCAGCACGTCGGGCCGCCCGAGACGAAACATGAGGAACATCTGCGCCGTCCACGTGCCCACTCCTTTCACGGCCGTGAGTCGCGCGATCAGCTCATCGTCCGTCATTTCGTCGATCCGATCCAGCTCCAGCCCGCCGGATGCCATGTGCCGTGCCAGGTCCCTGATGTAAGCGACCTTCTGCCACGAGAGACCCGCTCCCCTGAGCCGGTCCTCGGAGATGCGGGCAACAGATCCGGGCTCGCCACCCGCGGCTTCGTATAGCTCCCTGAATCTTCCATGGATGGTCGAGGCCGCCTTCACCGAGAGCTGCTGCGACACGATCGCCCTGGCGATGGCGTCGAAGTGCGAGCCGTCGGTCCGCAGCTCGAACCGATGCGGTCCCTGTCGGTCGAGAACGCCCGCCAATACCGGGTCGGAACGCTGCAAGTGCCGCACGGCAATCCGGTGCAGGCCCGGTGTGTACGGTCGCGGCTTTTTCATGTGATGGGGCGGGGGGAACAGTCTCAAGGAAATGGTATATTACGAGCATTGATCCCGCCGGTGGTGGAGCGCGTGCGCCGATCCCCGGGCGGCAACTTTGTCTCCCTTATGGAGTAGGTGGATGAATTCCTGTGTGAAGTTTTTTGCCGGTCTGGCGTGCGTATCCGCCGTCCTCGCAACACCCGCCGCGGCGCAGGATGACGCCTGCAACGTGGACCAGAACGTCCCGCAGTTCCTTGGGCGCGCCTTCTTCTCGGTACAGAAGGGAATCTCGACGCTGAACAACAGCGGAGATCCCGCTACGGACGCGCGCACTGCCGTTCGGCTTTTGACCGATCCGGATGCGCGCGATCGGGACAAGAACGCCGCGGGCCAGGCGTTCACGCTCGGCCAGGCGATGGCGCTGCTGCTCACTGAATCGTCTGCGCCGGTAAGCGGCACGCGCGCGGACTTCGGCTTCGCGACCGATCGCGAGCAGTCAGCCGATCTGTACGTGCTCGCCGACTCGATCTTCACGATGGTCGAGACGCTCGTTCCCCAGTGCGCCAATCTGGTTGGCGCGTGGCGCCGGGGCTCGCCGTGGGTCGGAACGATGAATAAGGCGCTGGCTGCCCTGAGCGAGAGCCGGCTGGACACCGCCGAGGCCCTCGCGCGACGCGCGTTGATCCTCGATCGCAGCGCACCGTACGCGTATGTCGTGCTAGGCGGAGTCGCGAGACAGCGGCTCGCAGCTGCCGCGGCGGCCGACAAGGCAAGGTTCTACACCGAGTCGCGCGGTCATCTCACCCGCGCGCTGGAGATCGCGAAGAGCGACACCTCGTACAGTGATGTAATTCGAA
This sequence comes from Gemmatimonadaceae bacterium, assembly GCA_046597675.1. Lineage (GTDB taxonomy): Bacteria > Gemmatimonadota > Gemmatimonadetes > Gemmatimonadales > Gemmatimonadaceae > JACDCY01. The sequence goes on along the minus strand of JBKJKB010000228.1, from coordinate 3,581 downwards.
GCTCGCACTACGAGCTGGGCGAACTGGTCGCGGCCTCCGTCGCCGACGCGCCGGCTGCCGAGCGCTCGATTCGGGCGCGCGAGGCCGCCGAGCACTTCAAGCAGTACGCGGCGCTCGCAGAGTCGGACCTGCAGAGGGCCGACGCGTTGCAGAAGATCGGTGACGTATTCGCCGAAGTGAACGACACGGCCTCCGTGCGAGCGGTGTACCGTAGCGTTTCATCCAATCCTGCCGGCTACGGCGAGCGCTCGCTGCTGACGGGCGGAATTCTGGCGACGCGTTTCGGAACTTCCGCTGAAGCGGCCGCGCTGTACAACGCGGTCCTTTCGGTGAACCCGTACCACAGGGATGCGCTCCGCAACCTCTCGGTCACCCTCGTCAAGCTGAACGATTTTGCGGGACTGCTACCGTTCACGCAGCGGCTGACAGCGCTGGATCCGAACAACCCGGAGAACTGGGTTTTTCACGCTTACGCTTACGCCGGAATGGCCGAGCGCGCGACGAGCCCGGCGCAGCGGCGCGCCTATACGGATTCGTCCACGAAGTACGACAGAATGGCGACCGAGATGCCGGTGCGGGTGATGTTCACCGAGTTCTCGCCGATGGAAGCGGAGGCGCGCGTGCGCGGTACGATCGAGAACCTCGGCACGACGCCGCGGACATACACGTTGATCGTGGAAATGATCGATCGGTCGGGCAATGTCCTGGCGACCGAGCAGGCGCAGGTCGGTCCAGTGGCGGCGAAGGGGACCGCGGAGTTCGCGGTTACCGGGAAGGCAACCGGAGTGGCGGCATTCAGGTATAAGCCGCTGCTCTAGCGGCTTGGAACGATACGTCGGGAAGAGCCCGCGGCGCTGCCGCGGGCTCTTTTTTGACCTACACCGGCCTCGGCAGCATCACCGGATCCCCGCCGACAAGCGCGCCGACGATCCAGAATTTTTCTCCGTCGAACCAGAACAGCGCGACCTGCTCGAACTCTCGTGCGAGTCCGGCAGCGGCCTCCTGGTCGATCGCTACCGCGACGCTCGCCTCGCAATGCGAGCCGTCCGGTGAGCACGCGTCCACATGAAGGAACTGCGCGCCGAGCGCGACCAGCTTCTCGTCGAGCTTCGCGGCCCGACGCTCGTTGACGTCCGCGGCTTCGTCCCGGCCGCGCGGATCGTGCGCGGTAAGCACGGCAAACGGACCAGCCAATCCGATTCGCCTCATGGCGGTCAGCACATCCATCCCCGCCGGCTCGCGCAGATCGACGCGCACGACGGGATCTGTCCGGAAGCGCAATACGGTATCGGGATACCTGTGCCAGTCGGGGTCGAGCTGGTCAGGGGAGAGAGCAGGCATCACGTATCAGGTACCGGACTCCCGCTAGCGCGGCGCTCTCCGCGGAAGAGTCTCCGGCATCTCGGCCATCACGTAAGCCATCACCGCCATCGCCGCCACGCATTGCGCGACTTCGCGCTGGTCGAGCTTGTCCATGGTGTCGGCCTCGGAGTGGTGATACCAGAAATAGCGTGTCCCATCGACGTTCAATCCGAGTCCGGGGACACCGGCTGCGGTCAGCGGACCGACGTCCGCTCCCGCGCCGCCCGCCTGCATGCTCGTCGCGCCAATGGACTCGAGCAGCGGGGCGAGTCCGGTCACCATCGCCACGGTCGCATCTGATCCGTCAACGCTGAACCCCTCCGGAGCGAACACGCCGCCGTCGGACTCCATCGCCAGCACGTGCTTCGGGAGCTCGGCGGCGTGCGCGTCCCTGTACGCCGTGGCGCCGCGCAGTCCGTTCTCTTCGTTGGTCCACAGCACCACGCGGATCGTCCGGCGCGGACGCAGACCAAGGCGCTTGAGCACGCGCACGACTTCCCACGCAGCCACGCTTCCGCCGGCGTCGTCCATGGCTCCCTGGCCAACATCCCACGAATCGATGTGTCCGCCGAGCACGACTATTTCGTCGGGCTTCTCCCGGCCTACCAGCTCGGCGACGACGTTCCGCGACATCGCGTCAGGATGCGTCTTCGCTTCCATCTTCAGCGTCACGACGACGCGCTCGCCGCGCGCGTGCATCCGGTGCAGCATGGCCGCGTCCTCGACACTCAGGGCCGCGGCGGGAATCGCCGTCACGGTCGTGTCGTATCGCATCGCCCCCGTGTGCGGGCTCTGCATGGAGTTGCTCGCCACGGACCGGATCAGCACCGCGACGGCGCCGAGCTTGGCAGCCTCGACAGCGCCGCGGCTTCTGTACTGCACAGTGGCGCCGTAGTTCGTGAAGGGCACGTCGAAGAGCACTATCCTGCCGCGCGCCTGGTCACCCTTCGCCGTGAGCTCGTCGAAGCTCTCCACCACCAGTACCGGCGCGGTAATTCCTTCGACCGGTGTCGCGATGCTTCCGCCCAGCCCGAGCATGTGCAACGCGAGCGGTCTTGGCTCCATGAGCGTCGCGGACTCGTTGCCGCGGACCCAGCGCGGGACCATCACAGGCTCGCCCCGCACATTTTCCAGTCCGTCGCGCGTCATCTCCGCGATGATCCAGTCGAGCGCTTGCTCGAGGCTCGCCGACCCGCTCAGGCGGTGACCGAACTTGTCCGTCAGGAGCGCGACGCGCTCGTACGCCGCGCTGTCGCTCAAGGCGGCCGCGATGATTCTGTCGGTCGTGGCGCGATACCGGTCCGCGATCGACTGCGCATCGGAGGAAGCAGGAATGAGCGACGCGAATACAAGCGCGCTCAGTGCCGTGCGGATCAGAGCTTTGCGCATCGTCATGTGGTCACGGTTGGTGTACTGACCGGGGTCGTATTCGCGAGCCCGGGAATCGAAATCGTGAAAGTAGTTCCCTCTCCGACGCTGCTCTCCACGGCTACGTCGCCGCCGAGCAGCCGTGCGAGACGGCGCGTGACCGTCAAGCCGAGTCCGGTGCCGCCCGCTCTGCGCGTCGCTTTCTGTTCCACCTGCCAGAACGGATCGAAGACTTTGTCGATGTGCTCCGCGGAGATTCCGATCCCTGTATCGTGCACGGTGACCTCGACGTTCTGGCCCGACGTCGCGACCTTGACGCTCACGGTGCCTGTCTCCGTGAACTTCACCGCGTTGGTAAGCAGGTTCACGATCATCTGCCGGACTTTTACCGGATCGGTTCGCATGAAGCGAGGCGGGTCGAGCAGATGCACCACGAACCCAAGCTTCTTCTCCGCGGCCAGCGGCGCCACGAGATTCGCGGAATCTTCCATGAGCCGGTTCACGTCGGCGATCTCGAGGCGGATCGTCTCGCGGCCCGCTTCGATGCGCGAGAACGTCAGGATCTCGTCGATGAGTCCGAGGAGATGTTGCGCGCTCGCTTTGATGCGGCTCAGCTGTTGAGCCTGCTGCGGATTGACCGGCCCGGTGATTCCGTCCGCGAGCAGCTCCTCGTACCCCATGATCGCCGTGAGCGGCGTGCGCAGTTCATGCGACATGACCGCGAGGAAATCGCTCTTGGCGAGGCTCGCCCTCTCCGCCGCGACGAGCGCGAGCTCGGCGACTTCGCGCTCGTGCTGCTCGCGTGCGAGCACTGCGAGCCGGTCGGCGTCGGCGCGCTGGGCCGCGCGCGC
>JBKJKB010000224.1:0-2963 GCA_046597675.1 Gemmatimonadaceae bacterium | reverse complement strand
ACGGCCGCCTGTCCGCCGAGTTTGCCTTCGGTTCCCACTTCGCGAGCGACGCGCGTCACTTCGCTCGCGAACGCATTGAGCTGGTCGACCATCGTATTGATCGTGTTCTTGAGCTCGAGGATCTCGCCCTGGACGTCGACCGTGATCTTCCGGGACAGGTCGCCCTTCGCCACAGCGGTAGTCACGTCGGCGATGTTCCGGATCTGGCCTGTAAGGTTGCCGGCCATCGCGTTCACGTTGTCGGTGAGATCCTTCCACGTGCCTCCGACTCCGGGAACTTCCGCCTGACCGCCCAGCTTTCCTTCGGTTCCCACTTCGCGCGCTACGCGCGTCACTTCGGCTGCGAACGCGGAGAGCTGATCCACCATCGTGTTGATCGTGTCCTTGAGCTCGAGCGTCTCGCCCTTCGCTTCGACCGTGATCTTCCGCGACAGATCACCCTTCGCCACGGCGGTCGTGACGTCGGCGATGTTCCGCACCTGGCTCGTCAGATTTCCCGCCAGCGTGTTCACGTTGTCGGTGAGATCCTTCCACGTGCCGGCGATCCCTGGCACGTTGGCCTGGCCGCCAAGCATGCCTTCGGTGCCCACCTCGCGCGCAACGCGCGTGACTTCCGAAGCGAACGAGCTGAGCTGGTCCACCATCGTGTTGATCGTGTTCTTGAGCTCCAGAATCTCGCCCTTCGCCTCCGCTGTGATCTTTCGGGAAAGGTCTCCGCGAGCTACCGCCGTCGTTACATCGGCGATGTTTCGAACCTGACCGGTCAGGTTCGACGCCATGAAGTTCACGTTGTCCGTGAGATCCTTCCACGTGCCGGCGACGTCGGGCACCTGCGCCTGCCCACCCAGCCGGCCCTCGGTACCCACTTCCCGGGCGACACGCGTCACCTCGCCGGCAAAGATTCGCAGCGAGTCCACCATGTCGTTGATAGTGTTCTTCAGCTCCAGGATCTCGCCCTGGACGTCGACCGTGATCTTCCGCGACAGGTCCCCCTTCGCAACAGCGGTCGTCACGTCGGCGATGTTCCGGATCTGGCCTGTGAGGTTGTTGGCCATCGCGTTGACGTTGTCCGTCAGCGCCTTCCATGTGCCGGCGACGCCGGGTACTTCGGCCTGGCCCCCCAGCTTTCCCTCGGTGCCCACTTCCTTGGCGACACGCGTTACCTCGTCAGCGAACGCCGAGAGCTGGTCGACCATCGTATTGATCGTGTTCTTGAGCTCGAGCGTCTCACCGCGAGCCTCTACCGTGATCTTTCGCGATAGGTCGCCTTTCGCGACCGCCGTCGTTACGTCGGCGATGTTTCGCACCTGACTCGTCAGATTGCCGGCGAGCGTGTTCACGTTGTCCGTGAGATCCTTCCACGTTCCCCCGACACCGGGGACGACTGCCTGCCCGCCCAGCATCCCCTCCGTTCCGACTTCCTTCGCGACTCGCGTCACTTCGGAGGCGAAAGCGGAGAGCTGATCGACCATCGTGTTGATCGTATTCTTGAGCTCGAGAATCTCACCCTTCGCGTCGGCCGTGATCTTCCGCGAGAGCTCGCCGCGCGCAACGGCCGTCGTCACATCCGCGATGTTTCGGACCTGGCCCGTGAGGTTCGAGGCCATGAAGTTCACGTTGTCCGTGAGATCCTTCCACGTGCCGGCGACACCAGGAACGTCCGCCTGTCCGCCCAGCACTCCTTCCGTGCCTACCTCGCGCGCGACACGAGTCACCTCGGAGGCAAATCCGTTGAGCTGATCCACCATCGTGTTGATCGTGTTTTTGAGCTGGAGCACTTCGCCCTGAACGTCTACAGTGATCTTGCGGGAGAGATCTCCCTTTGCGACCGCGGTGGTGACGTCGGCGATATTCCGTACCTGGCCGGTGAGGTTCCCCGCCAGCGTATTCACATTGTCAGTGAGATCCTTCCACGTGCCTGCCACACCCGGGACGCTGGCCTGGCCGCCCAACTTGCCTTCGGTGCCTACCTCCCGCGCCACGCGGGTGACTTCGGAGGCGAAGGAGCTGAGCTGGTCCACCATTGTGTTGACCGTGGTTCCAATTCGCAGGAACTCGCCCTGGACGCTCTTTCCGTCGATTTCGAGGAACATTTTCTGGCTCAAATCGCCCTCGGCCACCGCGGTAAGCACGCGGGCGACTTCCGTCGTGGGCTGGACCAGGTCCGTAATAAGAGAGTTCACCGATCCAATCATGGACCGCCAGCCGCCCTTTACTTCGGGCACATGGGCGCGATCGTCCATCCGGCCTTCGCTGCCGACGGTCGTGGCGACGCGCCGCACCTCGCTCGTAACGCTCTGGCTCCGGTCGGCTATGGCGTTGAACTCGGCGATGATGTCACTCATCATCGGATCAGGGCTGTCCGGCAGCCTGACGCTAAAGTCCCCACCACAGAGGTCTTTCAAACCGGCGAGGAGGCGTCTCATGTCCAGCTGCCTCGAGCCGTTGCCGGGGGTGGCGTTCTTGCCGTTGCCGTTGCGTTTGCCGGCTTTGGATTTGGCCCGGCGACGCGTGTGCGCAGCCGCTGGCGGGGCGTCAGCGACGCCCTCGATCTCGATCTCGTCTCCGATTTCCACGGATGCCCTCGATTATCTGGTATCCGGCGCTGTAAGCGCCGTGGCCTTCCGGACCGGATACCGATCCGGGGGAAAGCCGGTTTGACTACTTCAAGAGTGATACCGCCGCGAATTCAGCACCGACACGGACCACGCCTTCTTCAAGAACCCGCGCGTAAACCCTGCTCCATCCTGGGTTTACCTTTTGTGAGATACGTTTGTAGCGTTTGTTGGAAAAAGAATCCTGGATGGTCTTGCAGGGCGCAGTATAAGACGCGATCTCGAGCACTGCGTCGCCAGCCTTCCACCTGCTGCCGGGTACTACCCGCTCCCAATCGACTCGCGAGACCGTCAGGTTCTCCCCCGTGGTCCCGAATCCGATCGGATGGCCTTCGTTTTGGAGCGCCT
>JBKJKB010000190.1:0-2527 GCA_046597675.1 Gemmatimonadaceae bacterium | reverse complement strand
GTCACGCCTTCCCTGGACCCTCACGGTCGCGATAGCCGACCCTCGCGCGCTCTCGCGCGAGTTCGCTGCTCGCCGCCGTATCGTCCTGTCCAGCCTTCTGCTCGCGATCCTGCTCGTGCTCACTGGAACGTACGCAGTGGCGCGCGCTGTGAACCGTGAGCTGGCCGTCGCGCGCCTGCAGTCTGATTTTGTAGCTGCGGTGTCGCACGAGTTCCGCACTCCACTCACGTCCATGCGTCAGGTCGCCGAGCTCCTCGACAGCGGCCGGGTAAGTAGCGACGAGCGCAGGACGCAATATCACGCTGTGCTGCGTCGCGAGGGCGACCGCCTGCACCGGCTCGTGGAGAATCTCCTGGACTTCGGACGGATGGAGGCAGGCGCGCGTGAGTTTCGTTTCGAGCAGCTGGACGTGGCGGCACTGGTCAATGAAGTGGTCGAGGAATTTCGCGCCGGCGTGTCGACCGCTGGCTATGACATCCGGCTGGTTGCCGCTGAAACAGGCACCGTGCGCGCGGATCGCGAGGCCCTCGGCCGCGCGCTGTGGAACCTGCTCGACAACGCCGTGAAATATTCTCCGGACAGCAAGACTATCGACGTTTCCGTCGCGTGCGATAACGGACAGGTCGCGATAACCGTGCGTGACACCGGCTCAGGGATCCCGCCCGAAGAGCACGCAACGATTTTTCACGAATTCGTCCGCGGGCGGACCGCGAAAAACTCCGGCATTGGCGGCACGGGCATCGGCCTGGCGATGGTGCGTCGCATAGTGCGAGCGCATGGGGGCGAGATTCGCTTCACCAGCGCAATTGGCCACGGGAGCACTTTCACAATACTGATGAACGGCGCGAGCGCATGACGCGCATTCTCGTCGTGGAAGACGACCCAAGCATAGCGCTCGCCCTGGAGGACGATTTTGTCCTTGAGGGGTACGAGGTTGTCGTGGCGCGCGATGGCGAGGAGGCCGTGTCTCGTGCGAAGTCCGGTCAGTTCGATGTAATCGTGCTCGACCTGATGCTACCGAAGAAAGACGGGTTCCAAGTATGTCGTGAGCTGCGCCACGCGCTCGTGCGAACGCCGATCATCATGCTCACCGCGAGGTCGCACGAAGCCGAAAAGGTCATGGGTCTGGACATCGGCGCCGACGATTACGTGACAAAGCCTTTCAGTCCCGCAGAGCTGCGCGCTCGGATCAAATCCATCCTGCGCCGCGCCGCGCTGGCGCCTCAGGTCTACCGGTTCGGCAACATTGAGGCCGACTTCGAGCGATTCGAGCTGCGCCGTGCGGGGGCTCCTGTCCATGTTACCCCCATCGAGCTCAAGCTGCTGGGCGCTCTTGTGCGGCACCGTGGCCAGGTTTTGCGGCGCGCCTTTCTGAAAGAAGAGGTATGGGGCCCCGACGCCTACATGACCGACCGGGTGATCGATACGCACATCATGAACCTTCGAAAGAAGATCGAGCCGGATCCTGCTGAGCCCGCCCATTTGATGAGCGTGCGCGGAGTGGGCTACCGGTTCGATCCATGACACGTCGGAAAAGCCACACAATTCGTAGACAATCCTTCATCATTTCTCCTCGGTGCTCACACCTTAAGGGCCCCCGGGAGATCTAGCTTCGATTCGAGCCGCGAATTCCGGACGGCGAAACCAGCACTGGAGATAATACGATGACCCCCCGACTGTGGACGCGAGCGTTCATCCTCGCATCGCTTGTAATGCTGCATGCGTCGGTCGCCGGAGCGCAGCAGAGAAGCGCCGAGTCCCTGCTGCAGGAGGGAGTGAATTATGAACTGGTCACTGGCGACCTTCCGCGCGCCATGGCGACGTACCGTCTGATCCTCGCGCAGCACGCATCCAACCGCCGCGTGGGCGCCCAGGCGCTGGCCAACCTTGGACGCGCCTACGAGAAGCTCGGGGCTGCGGAGGCGCGCGCCACGTACCAGCGCCTGCTAAGGGAATACGCGGACCAGACAGAGCCGGTACGGTTTGCTCGCGGGCGACTCGAGGCGCTGGGTGCGAGCTCAGCGCGCGTTGCACGAACGGATCCCGTTGTGAGGCGGATCTGGGCAGGCGCCGATGTCGATAACTCGGGTGCTCCGACCGCAGACGGAAAAATGCTCACGTACGTTGACTGGAGCACTGGTGACCTCGCTGTACACGACCTCAGCACTGGCACGAACCGTCGGCTGACGAACAAAGGTCCGTGGCCCTCGTCGGGGGAGTACGCGCTTTCGTCGGTGCCTTCTCCCGATTCGAAAAGAGTGGCGTACGCCTGGTTCGGAAGGAACAAGGATCCCGAGAATGCCGAGATCCGCCTAATCGGAATGGACGGCGGTGGTGAGAAGTCTGTGTATTCGAGCACCGGGACTGGTTATCCAATGCTCTGGGGCTGGACGCGGGACGGCACGCAGGTCCTCACCTCATTCATTGGAAAGGACGGGATACATCAGATCGCTCTGGTTGGCGCGGACTCGTCTCGTAAAGTGCTGACGACCCTCCGGTACGGCAGGCCGTCTCGCGTCAGCCTGTC
>JBKJKB010000036.1:0-4346 GCA_046597675.1 Gemmatimonadaceae bacterium | reverse complement strand
TTGTTCCGCCGCTCGCGACCGACCAGCGAACGACGCAATCCGTCGAGAGCGTGTCTGGCGGCAGGTACGGAGCCGTGAACAGCACCGGCCTGGGCAACTGTCGGCTTTCGCCCGGCGCCATCTCAATCCGGTTCGTCGAGATTCCCAGGGTGCCCTGGCTCTGAATACCGCATGAACTGGAGTGCGGACGGTGCCGTGGCTGGGTTACGCACGCGGTCGACGACAACGTGACGGCGAGCACGAGCGCGCAAACAATCCTTGAGAAGTGCATCTGCTTTAACCGTGTAGTGACTAACCGAAATGGTCCGCGCACCGGATATTCGATGCGCGGATTATTCCTGGAAACAGCGTTAGTTGGTGGACAGCACGTACTGATTGTAGACATCACCAAGGTTCCTGATCTCCATGCGGATCGTGCCTGTCGACGGCTGGTACCAGTCGAGGATGCAGTAGTCGGTCAGGTCGTTGTCGTAGGCGACCAGCGTGCCGGACGAATTGTAGACGTAGCAGTCCAAGTCCGTGTCTCCGTCGCCGTCGACGCGAATGGAGCCGCGCTCACCGCCGCGAAAGTTGATCTCCCAGATGTCCGTCGTGTTGGAGAGGACGCGATCGGTGGTCGACTGGGGTCCGCCGACGGCGCCCTTCGGTCCGCTGGCGAGACGAGCCTGGAGCTGGCCCGCGAGAGCGGTCACGTTCGCGTTGCCGCTTGCCATCGAGAGCGCCGATGAAATCATCGCACCCGGCTCAAATGTCACAGCACGGCCGGACTTTGCGGCGACGTTTGGATTCCGCGTTCCCTGCTTTCCGGAAAGTGGTGACGGAGAGGCCTGCATGAGAAGCTCCGCCGCCGTGAGGAGAGAGAGCGGAGAGCTGGTGCGGTAGCCATAAGACGCGAGCTCGGACGCGAGCGCGACGGCGTCGACTGCGCGGGTCCTGGCCGAAGCTGTCTTGGCCGCCGTGGGAGCAGCAGCCTTGGAATCGAACACGCTGCACGCAGCGCACGCTCCGCCGACTACGGTACCGACTCCGGGCGGGACACACGCCGCGGCAGTAGCCACGACCGCCAGCCCATACAGCAAAGCTTTCCGGCTAAATATCGAACCCATCGAAACCTCCATTGAAGAATTAGAAAAAATAGTGTCGACCACTGGTGTCAGGGCGGGCTGGATTGCAGCGACGAAAGATCGCGCCGCGCGCGCGCGAAAGACGGATCAGCGGCAAGGGCGGCCCGAAAGAGCGAATCCGCCTTTGAGACGTTGCGCTCGCTGTCGCGGGCGAAACGCGCTTGTAGATACAGATCGTACGCTCCTGGCAACGGGTCGCGTACCCCGATGGCTCCCTTGGACTGGCTGCGCGGCATATGAGGGAGCAGCTCCTCCAGGATGTCCTGCGACAGGGAATCCTGCATCGCGAATACATCGCCGAAGGGCCGCTCGTACCGCACCGTTCGAAGACGCCGCTTGTCGGTGTTTCGGAGCAGCTTGGCCGTGATGCGCAGGCTGTCGCGCCACCGGCTTACCGCGCCCTCGATTATCACTGCCGCAGAGTCGGGAGAATCCAAGACCTCCATACCCGGCACGCGCTCGAGTGCCAGCGCAAGCTCCTCCGACAGTCCGCGGGCCAGGTACGCTTGATCCTGCCGTGGGCTGTCGTCGCGAAATTGAACCACCGACACACGCGGCTGTACCGTCGATGTGCCGGCTGCAATCGGTCCGACGATCCACATCAGACCTCCGGCGGCGAGCATGACGGGGACAGCTGCCATGGCAAGGCGGCGGCGCCGACTTCCCGTCGTACGAGCAAGCCATCCATCGCCCGCCCTCGGCTCGCCGAAGATCCATGCCATAGCGAGAACTACAGGAACGGAGGCGAGGAGCCCCAGCACGATGCGCCGCTGCCAGGCAGGGGTCGCTCCAAGGAGCGCGAAAATATTGTTCGCGAGCCCCACGAACATCGACTGCCGGCACGAAGGTATACGCGGTTTTCTTGAGGGGCGCGTTGGTAACCCGCTCTCCCGTCGTCATTCAATCGCCGCAGAACGCATGTATGCCTTGTTAGTAGTGCGCATTGCGGTAATACTGGGAACGCCCGTGGGATTCCGCAACACGCCTGCAGGGGCCTGTGACTCATGAATGACGATGGGGACATGATTTGTCATCGAGGGCCGACATGCTGAGGTGGATGGCAATTCCGTGCTTCACCGTCATCTGTTCTTGGAGATGAACAGCGATCTCGGGCAGCTACTGCTCGACATGCGCTCGGAATCCGCGGAGATCCGGGAAGCGGCCTGGGCGGCGTGCTACGAGGGGTACCGGGAGCTGGTCTGGACACGCGTGTTCTATGTACTGCGAACGATATCCTGGCTGCGGGAGCCGCGGGAGGCGACGGAGGACGTCACCAGTGACGTATTCGTCGGGCTCATCGACGCGGCGAAGCACTACCGGGAAGAAGGGAAGCCGGAAAGGTGGCTCTGCCAGGTGGCGGTTCGGGCCGCGCTTCGGGCGCGCGAGAAGCTGACCGGAGAGTGGAATGGCCGTCACGGAATGAAGACCGCGCGGCGGAACGTCTCGTTCGAAGATGAAGCGAGCTCGATCGCGACTGAGCTGGACTCCGTGGACCGTGACGAGCTGCTCGAGCTCGAGCGACGAATCGCCGCGCTGCGGTCGAGCGCGGAGCCGCGTCATCAGCGCTGGGCCGAGTTCATCGATCTGTATCGAGATGGTTACGGCTATGAGGAGATCGGCAGGAAATTGAATCTGACTGAGGCAACTGCGCGAAACTGGCTGGTCGCCATTCGCAAACACCTTGCATCTGCGACGGGAGTGGCGGATGAATGAGCCCGTGAGCGGCACTCATCCCGACTCCGCTGAGCTGCAGGGATATGCCGACGGCGAAGTGCAGAGCGAGCGCGTGGCATCCCACGTCGAATCGTGCGCGATCTGCCGCGAGGAGGTCGCGGCGATCCGCCGGGTAACGGCGGCGCTCAGTCTCGGGAGCAGGCCACCCGATTCGTTGACGGAGCGCGTTCGGGCGCGGCGAGCCGCGCCCGCCCAGGCGGTTCCGGTGATTCCATTGCGGCGCACGCGGATGCGGGCTCGCAATTTCGTTCTGCCGATCGGACTCGCCGCGGCCGCGGCGCTGGCCATCTTCGTTCCTCGCGCCTTGCGGGAGCCTTCGCGAGAAGAGAGTCCGTCGCCGGCCGGAGCGAAAGGAGTGCTGCCGGCGGACATGGTGGTGTTCGAGGCGGTCGTGACCGAGACGGGGTCGACATCGATCGATTCGATTTCGTGGGACCTCAGCGGTCCCGCCGCGTTAAAAGTCGAGCTTCGTTATGTCGCCGGCGTCGCTGAATCACCACGCGCGGAACGGCTGGCGGGGCGCGCTGCGGAGCAGCTGCGCGCGGCGGGAATCGACGCGACCTCGATAACCGTGAATTCAGTGCGCCCCGAAGCAGCAGCGGGCTCGTTACCCGCCGGCGCAGTCGCGGTGATTATTCGTTGGCGCGGGGCGCCTACGCCGTGACGCAGGTCACGGAGCGTAAATCTCGACCTTTCTCGTAACGGCAGTCCAGCCGGTTACGACGGCCGCGTCGTCACCCCTGATCGCTTCGCCTCTGATGGCGTCGCGCGTGATCGGACACTGCGGCAGCTCGCTCACCAGTGAATGCAGGTTGTACGGCTCCGAGCTCACGACCGCCTTGATGTGCTCGATTCCCTCCGGCAGGCTCGGCCGGATGCCGGCGCGCAGCTGGAGCGGCTGATTTAATTGCTCCGGAGTGAGTCGCGTCTGGCTCGATGTCCGCGGCCAGAGGACGGCAGGCGCGCCGGAGTATCCCGCCAGAGCTACCGTCAGGTACAGCGCCGATCGCTGTACCGCTTCGTCGGGGACCTCGACCCAGATCCAGATGTCGTAGAGCCGGCCGACGTGCAACGTATCGCGGCTCGTGCGAGGGCGCGTCGCCGGCGGGGTGGTGCCGGCGGGCAGCACGCGAATTTCCACCTTGAGATTGGACGGAGGCTGGTCGTTGCGCACGAGGTTCATCGCGGAGATCGAGTACGCACGGCGGAGTGAAGTGCACAGCGCGCCCACGTTGCCGAAGTAGCCACGAATGGAATCCGCGCCGACGGGAACCGCGCGCCTCGATGAAATATCCGCAACCAGAGGAGGGAGCTCGTGCCCTTCGACCAACAGCTGATAGGCGTTGCCGCGACGACGCAGCTCGGCCATCGCGCGATCGGGTTGATTCGTCAGCTCGATCCATTCGATGCGCGCGAGTGAGTCGCGCAGCGAGCGTGAGCTTGGGTTGACGAAAAGCCGGAGACGGTCGAGCGCCATGGCGCCCGCGG
>JBKJKB010000038.1:0-13891 GCA_046597675.1 Gemmatimonadaceae bacterium | reverse complement strand
TTGCGGCCGAAACGACCCCGACTGTTATCTGACCTGTTGTTCGCTCGAGAAGCCCGCGCATTCCCGCGCGAACAACAGGTCAGATAACAGTCGGGGTCGTTTCGGCCGCAATGATCGCGGGACTAGGGAGTGTTTTCCTCCGCGTGCGGGAGGTCGGCGCCTCGCCTTTCGACGCGAATCCGGTCGCGAACCTAGGACAGCAGCTCACGCGCATTAACGACGTCCCACCGACGCTTGCCCTGGTGGATCAAGCCGGAGATACGGTGACGCTGGATCGCTACCGTGGGAGGGCCGTGCTGGTCACGTTCGCCTTCGCTCACTGCGAGACGGTGTGTCCACTGGTGGTGCACGACGTGCTTTCCGCTCGTGACAAGCTCGCGACAACGGATCCGGAGCGAACGCCAGCGGTGATCGTAGTCACGCTGGATCCGTACCGTGACACGCCGAGCCGGCTGCCAGCGATCGCGAAGCAGTGGGGTCTGTCCGGCGAGGCTCATGTGCTGAGCGGCTCGCTCGACGACGTGGAGCGCACTCTCAGCAAATGGAGAGTCCCCCGGATCCGAAACGAGCGGACGGGCGATTTCTCACACCCGACCATAGTCTACGCAATCGGGCCCAATGGCCGGATCACTTACGTCGTAACTGGAAATGCGGATCAGATCGTAGCCGCTATCCGCGCGCTCTGAGCGGCGCCGCGTCCGCGTAGGTCGATGGCGGTACGCGCTTAAAACGGCTCACGCCGCCGGATTGGACGCCACCTGGCAGACAGCTTAACTTCGCGCCTATCCCCCAATACGGAGGCACTTCCCCATGCCGCAATACCTCATCGAACGCAACGTTCCCGGAGTCGGAAGCATCGGATACGACGAGCTGGTGAAGATCTCGAAAAGGTCGAACGAAGTTTTGGCGGAGCTGAGCAGCGAAGGAAAGCAGGTGGAGTGGCAGCAAAGCTACGTGGCCGGCGACAAGATCTATTGCGTGTACAACGCGCCGAACGAGGAAGCCGTGCGCGAGCACGCGAAGCGGGGGCCGTTTCCAGCAAACCTCATCGTGCCTATCAGCGAAGTCATTTCGCCCGCGACGGGAAAATAGAGCGCTTTGGGAAGGCGAACATCCGGCGTTGCCGGCGTACACGTCAAATGAGACCGGCCGCAAGTTTCCAACCGTCGACTTCATATCGAATGCGAATCGCCGGGCATACGACGTCTCGCCGGATGACCAGCGCTTCATCTTTGTGCGCGCTATCGGCGCGACGGTCGCCAACAGCGTGGTTTTCGTGGACAACTGGTTTGAGGAGCTGAAGCGGAAGTAACCCAGGAAACGCGCACGACAGCCCGCACAAAAGCGTAAGGCGATTGGGAGCGTTCAGCCCGGAAACAGTTTCATCAATCCGCCGCGCACCCGCAGAGTCACGGAAGCCGGCACACGCCATGGAGTGATCACCGGCGTTGCCCGATTGGCCCGTGCGGTCGGGCTCCGAGTCTTCACGCGCCGCGCCAGCTGCTCGCGAACCTCGCCGCGTGACTTGTGGAAGCAGATGAAATTCTCGATGCCGCTCTTGTGCCAGTGCTCGGCTCGATTGTAGGCGGAGATGTCGTGCACGACGTTCCCGGCCACGAAGGCCGCCTCGTAGTCGTGGGCTCGCAGCCACTCGCTCAGCAGCACCACGCCGTCCGGGTAGTGCTCGTCGTTGCATTCGATCAGCAGGTTCGGACGATGCTGCTCGATGGTCCGAACAGCACCGTCGAGTACCGACAGCTCATGGCCTTCGACATCTACCTTGATGAAGCCGACGTTCGGGAGATCGTAGCCGTCGATCGTACGGGTTTCGACTTCGATCTCATGAACGCCCGCGATCTGGCCGTGGCCGAGTTGATTGCTGGGCTCGATCGTCGAACGACCGTACTGCAGGTGGCCGCCCATCTGATCGACCGGCAGACGCATCACCGTGCGGCCGATCGAGCTGGAGATCGCGACCGACTCGACGCGGCCGCGCTTGCCGTCGAATACCGCCTTGAGCATGCCATTGAACAGCGGGATCGGCTCGAACGCGATCACGTCGGACGAGTGCCTTCGGATCCGGTACGTGTACATGCCGACCTTCGCGCCGATATCCAGCCCTGTCTTCGACGGGTGGCAGAGCATGTCGAGCAGCTCCATCTCCTGCTCGTAGTTGGCGCGAACGAGTCGCCAGAGCGGGAAAACGAGCCGCGGGAAGTGCCGGTAGAAGAACGCAGCGCCAAGCATCACACACGCTACTTCATCGGGCAGACCACTGCCAGTCCGGCGTCCTGCACAATGCTCGGGGTGGGGATCGAACCCACATGGGCTTTTAGCCCAAGGGATTTTAAGTCCCTCGCGTCTACCGGTTTCGCCACCCGAGCGATGAAGCGTGATTAGTGACTAGTGACTAAGTGACTAGTGACTAGTCACGGACGTACCCCTAAAACGTGGACCGCATACCATACAGTATAGGCCAGCAAGCCGGCCAGAGTCGCGTCACCGCCATTGGCGGTGGCGGCTCCGTCAGGACCCACGAACTCTGCCGCGAAACCGTTGTCGAGCGGCGCGCGGCGGAGCCACTTGAGCGTCTCCGTGGCGCTCGGCCCGACCAGCCGCGCGCAGTGCGTCGCGAGCTCCGCCGGCTGTTGCGCGTCGAGCGGCCGGACAGAGCGCCGATATACGGAATCCTCCCGACGAATGGCATCGTAGAAAGGCATCCAGTACAGCGACGCGTCCAAGTCGGCGGCTGGCGATGACGCGCCGTCAAGATCGAGGGACGCGTGGAGCACCGCGGTCCCTGCGTCCTCGCTGGTCGCGAATTTTCTGCGCAACGCCGCGCGGATGGCTTCGGAGTCTTCTACCTTTTCCGCCGTCTTCTCGTCGAGCGTCCGCTTGAACATGTCCATGGCCTGAGCAACTACGGCGTTGGCGTGCGCCGTGTACGGATGGCGTACCGGCTCGCCGGCCGGAGTTACTTCCGTCGAATACAGCGGCCACCTGCTGTCCCGTCGCGCCTCGATGTCCTCGTGCGATTGATACAGCGTGTCGGCGACGGCCGGCTCTTCCACGATCAGGTCGTCACCGGTCTGAGAGATGTACCGCTCGACCGCGATGGCGTATGCGGACGCGCCTTCGAGCGAGAAGCCTGCCTGGAACAGCGTGCCGTCGAGATAATGCACGCCGGTCCCCGGCGCGTAACCATGCAGCTCGCACATCCGCAGGATCAGCTCGCGCGCCAGATCGGCGTCCGCCAGCTGCACGGCGGGAATCGTCCAGGTCAGCGCCTCCCAGTCGTTGACCGTGAGGCCATGCGAGTTCCACGGGACGCGCGTGCGAACCAGATAGAAGTGCGCGTCGTCCAGCGCGCGACCCACGCCGTAAAAATACGCGAGCAGCAGATTGCGATTGAGCAGGCTGTCGAGCGCGTCGTTGCCGATGGATTGCTCGAACGAGCGCAGTGCGTCCGTCGTGATCCTCAGCAGCTCTTTCCAACCACGCCTCCGCATCACTGCGACGGTAGCTTCGGCGCCGTCGCGCTCCGGACCGGCACCGATGTAGAACGCATCCGCTACGCGTTCCCCCGGGCCGATGACGATCTCGCGCATAAGCGACCAGCGCGGCGAGGCACCATCGGTTACCTCCACCTTGCACTCACTATCTCCAGCGACGGCCAACGCTGCGTGCGCCGGAATCGCCGCGCCGTCGAGCACGATCACTCCGCGATCGCCCGCAGTCACTCGATGTGCGTCGTCGAACGTGCGCGCCGAGCGAATCCGCTGCTGGCGATGGCCGAGCGTTCCCTCGAAGCCGAGCGTGATCGTGATGGGCGACTTGCTTCTATTCACCATGCTGATCGCGTAAACCGCCCCTGCTACGTCAGCGTCCCGCCCGTACGGCGCGAAGATGGTCCCCCGCACGGCCAGCTCGCCCACGATGCAGCTGAATGTCGGGAGCCATGACGAAATACGCTCCCATGCCATTCCTTCCGCGGCCAGCTCGCGGACGACGCCACCGATGCGGATCGTTGGCTTGGCAAGCGGCAACGCTCCGCCGTCCACGAAGTCCGGCCCCCCCGCAAACTCGATCGCGCCGCGCGCCGCGCGGTGCAGCATCCCCACGGCGTGCAGCGAGCCGTCAGCAGGATGGATGCACGGCAGAGCCAGCCAGTGGTTGCCGGTGAGCTGCCACGGAATTCGAGGCGGAGTGGTCATGGAGAAGATGAATTATTACTTGGCAGTCCCGAAGCCAGAAGTTCTTTCGCGTGTGCCTTCGCGACGGTACTGGCTGGATCCCCGCCCAGCATCCTCGCGATCTCCTCGATCCGCGGCGCGCCGGTCAGGACCGATACATCTGCGGTCGTCACCCCGCCCTTCGCCGCCTTGGCCACCACGATGTGGTGATGCGCGCGCGCGGCGAGCTGCGGCAGGTGCGAGATCGCGAATACCTGATGATTGCCGGCCACGCGCCGCAGCGTGTCCCCCACCTGCAGTCCCACCTTCCCTCCGATCCCGGCGTCCACTTCGTCGAACACCAGCGTCGGAGTGCGGTCGACCTTTGCGAGTATCGTCTTGAGTGCAAGCATCACGCGCGACAGCTCGCCGCCGGACGCCACGCGCGCGAGCGGGCGCGGCGGGTGCCCTTTGTTGAGCGAGACGTGAAACGCTACGTCTTCCGCGCCGTGCGGCCCCGGCTCGCCAAGCTTCGGAAGCACGACGGAAAAAGCGCCATCAGGCATCCCAAGCTCCGGCAGCCGCAGGTCTACCGCCTTCACCAGCTTGCTCGCCGCGGTCTGGCGCTGCTTCGACAGTCGCGTCGCAGCCGCCCCGACCTTGCGCTCCAGCTCGGCCGCGCGCCCTCGCAGCTCGTTCAAGTCCAGCTCCCCGCCCTCGACCAGGTCCAGCTCCTCGCGAGCCTTGCGGCCGGTCTCGACGACCGCCGCGATGGAGGCGCCGTATTTCTTGAGCAGGCGGTACAGGAGATCCCGGCGCTCCCTCACGGCGACCAGCCGCTCCGGATCCAGCTCAACACGCTCGGCATACACTCCCGCCTCGCGCGTCAGCTCGGTCAGCGCGTAGTACGCGGCATCCAGCTGCTCCTGCATCGCTTTCATGGAAGGATCTATCCGCCCGATCGCCGACAGCGCGCGCTGCGCGGCCGCGACCGCCGCGAGCGCACCACCTTCATCCGCTTCAAGGGCTTCGCGCAACGATGCAACCAGAGTTCTCAGCTCGTCCGCATTCTCAAGCACTCTCGCCTCGTCCTCGAGCTTTTCCTGCTCGCCGTCGATGAGTCGGGCGCTCTCGATTTCGTTCGCGACGTGCCGCAGGTAGTCCGCACGCTTTTCCGCTTCACTGCGCCGCGAAGTGAGCTCATCCATCTCGCGCCGGACCCTGCCCAGCGATCCATGCAGCTCGCGCACTTCCCTGACCGTGTCGCCAGCGCCGGCGAATGCGTCGAGAATCGCGCGCTGAGAGTCGCCGTCGAGCAGTGTCTGTGCCTCGTGCTGGCCATGCAGGTTCACCAGCATCCGCCCGACCTCGGCGAGCAGCGTGGCACCGACGGGAGTGGCGTTGGCCCAGGCGCGGCCACGTCCGTTCGCCGCCATCTCGCGCTTGAGCACGAGCGTTCCATCTTCCACGTCTATGCCGTGCTGGTCCGCCCACGCGGCGACGTCGGCCGCGCCGGAGATCTCGAAGATCCCCTCGATTACCGCGCGGTCGGCCCCGGGGCGAATGACGTCCGTGCTCCCGCGCTCACCGAGCAGGAACCCAAGCGCGCCGACAATGATGGATTTGCCCGCGCCCGTCTCGCCGGAGAGCACGTTGAATCCCGGAGCGAGCGGCAGCGCGATCGACTCGATGATCGCGAAGTTGCGGATCCGTATCTCACTCAGCATTGCCGTTGTCGTCTCGTTCCTTGAGTCCGCCCCAGCCGAGCTTCTGCCTGATTCGACTGAAGAAGCTGTCCGGCGGGAAACGAACCAGCTGCACGGGAAACTTCGACCGGCGCACGATCAGCTGCTCCCCGCGCGCGACCTCCGTTCCCCCCTGCCCGTCCACGGTGAGCAGCAGCTCGTCCGGACCGTCTTCCGCCTGCAGCACGATCTCCGCCTCCGCATGCACGACCAGAGGTCGGACTCCGAGCGTGTGCGCGGAAATAGGAGTTATCACGATCGATTCCAGTCGCGGCGCGACGATCGGTCCGCCGGCCGAAAGGCTATATGCGGTAGACCCGGTGGGCGTGGCGATCACGATTCCGTCGGCCGCGTACGCGCCTATCTGCTCGCCGTCGATCGAGATCGACAGCCGAACCACCCGCGCAAAGCCGCCCTTGTGCAGCACGAAGTCGTTCAACGCGAGCCATTCTTCCTCGCCCGCCCTGCCGTCCGTTCTGGCGGTCAGCGTCATTCTCGACTCCGCCGTGAAATCACCGGCCTGGAAACGGCGCAGTGAGCTCTCCACGTCCTGCGCGCTGCAGCTCGTGAGAAATCCGAGGCGTCCGAGGTTCACGCCGATGATGGGCACGGAGCGGCCGCCGAGCAGCTTCGCGCCGCGAAGCAGCGTGCCGTCGCCGCCGAGCGTGAGGAGCGCGTCGATCTCGGTTTGAGCGTCGAGCTCCTCCCGGCTGCCGGAGCGCAGCCGAGGCTCGAAGACCAACTTCAGATCCAGCTCGGGCGCGAGCAACTCGAGTAGCTCGAGCATTGCCGGAAGCTTCTCGTACCCTTCGTGACCGACGACGCCGATCCGCATCAGCTCGCCATCGCCTCGCTCTCACGCAGGGCACGCACGCGGTTCGCGATCCCCGCGATGTCGAGCCCCACGCGCGCGAGCTGTCGCGCGCGGGGGTCCTGCTCGATAAACCGGTCCGGCACGCCATGCGTCGCGACGCGCACCGCCGGGTCGAGCTTGCCCACGACACCAGCCATATACGCGCCGAATCCGTTCACCACCGTGCCTTCCTCCACAACCAGAAGCTGCCGGTGATCGGCGAGTATGGCACCGAGTGTCAGCTCGTCATACGGCTTGAGGTAGCGACAGTTGACTACAGTGACATCCAGCCCTTCCATGGCGAGCGATTCCGCGGCCGCCACTGCCGGCAGCACCATCGTACCTACCGCAAGAATGGCGAAGCCGTCGCCGTTACGCTCGGCGCTCTGGCGCACCACTTCCCAGGTGCCATACGGCACTGCCGCGATATCCGTCGCCGCAGGCGGCTGATCGGGCGTAACATCGCGCGGATAGCGGAGCGAGAACGGCCCTGCCCCGTGCTCGATGCCCGCACGCAACAGCCCCAGCATCTCTTCCGCGTTCTTGGGTGCGGTCACGGTCGCGCCCGGAATCGCCAGCATGTACGCAATGTCGTACAGGCCCATGTGAGTCGGCCCATCTTCGCCTACCAGCCCTGCGCGATCCATTGCGAACACGACCGGCAGATTCTGAATTGCGACGTCGTGCACGATGCTGTCGTACGCGCGCTGCAGGAAGGTCGAGTAAATCGCGCACACGGGCCGGATGCCCTGCGTCGCGAGCCCAGCCGCGAAAGTGACGGCGTGACCTTCGGCGATTCCAACGTCGAAGAACCTGTCGGGGTGGTCCGTCGCAAACGCCATCGTCCCCGTACCGCTCGGCATCGCCGCCGTGATCGCGACGACGCGCCGATCTGCCGCCGCCAGCTCGCTGAGTCCGCGGCCGAAGATCGCCGTGTACCCCGGCTTCGCGGTGGACACTGCGCGCTGCTTCCCGGTGGCCGGATCGTGTCCGGGCGGGAGCGCGTGCCACTTCTCGACGTGCTCGCCCGCGGGGAATCCCTTGCCCTTCTGCGTGATGACGTGAACCAGTCGCGGGCCGGCCATCTCGCGGATAGCGGCGAACGTATTCACCATGGTGTCGATGTCGTGGCCGTCTATCGGTCCGAAGTAGCGGAAGCCCAGCTCCTCGAACAGCACGCCGGGAGTGAGCAGCGACTTCATGCTCTCTTCCCATTTCCGCACGACGCTCCCGATTGAAGCCAGCGGGCCGGGGGCGTGATCGATCGCCGAACCGATCGCCGAGCGAACGCGGTTATACAGCGGATTGCGCTGGACCGACGTGAGATACCTCGACATCGCGCCAACGTTTGGCGCGATCGACATCTCGTTGTCGTTGAGCACGACGATGAAGTCGCGGCCCGCGCCGCCCGCGTTGTTGAGTCCCTCGTACGACAGGCCCGACGTCAGGGCGCCGTCGCCGAGTATCGCAACGACCTTGAACGATTCGCCGTTGAGGTCACGCGCCACCGCCATGCCGAGGCCCGCCGAGATCGCGGTGGCCGCGTGACCGGCGCCGAAAGCGTCGTACTCGCTCTCACTCCGTTTGAGGAATCCCGACAGGCCGTCCTCCTGGCGGAGCGATTCCATCGCGGCATTCCGCCCCGTGAGCAGCTTGTGCGGATAGCCCTGGTGTCCGACGTCCCAGAGAATCTGGTCGCGCGGCGCGTCGAACACCGTGTGGATGGCAATGGTGAGCTCGACCACTCCCAGCCCGGCGCCGATGTGTCCGCCCGTCCGGGAGCACAGCTCGATCATCCGCTCGCGGATGTCCTCAGCGAGCGCGCGCAGCTCATCACGCGACAGCGTCTTGAGGTCAGCCGGCGACTTTATTCGATCGAGGATGGGCATGTTGGGAGTCACGACTCTCTCAGTATGACGAATTTCGCGAGCCGTTGTAGCCGCGCGCTCTCCAGCCCGGACGCCGCCACGGCCTCGCATGCATCCGCTACGAGCGCCGACGCCCGCTCCTGAGCGCCGTCGACGCCCAGCAGCGCCGGATAAGTCTGCTTGCCGAGCGCCGCGTCGCGGCCGGCCGTCTTCCCCAGCTGGTCGCTGGTCGAGGTGACGTCGAGCACGTCGTCCGCTATCTGGAATGCCAGGCCGATCGCGTGGCCGAAGCGGACGAGCGCAGCCAGCTGCGGCTCGCACGCACCGGCCGCGAACCCGCCGATCTTCACGGATGCGGCGATCAGCTCGCCGGTCTTGCCACGGTGGATCCGCTCGAGCTCGCTCAGCCCAAAGTCCGCTCCGTGCGGCTCGAGGTCCAGCAGCTGGCCGCCGATCATCCCGCCGCCGCCAGCCGCGCGCATCAGCTCCGCGACGACTGCCGACGCCGCGGCCGGTCCCAGATCGAGCCGCGCCGCGCCGCTCAGCGCCGCACGCACGGCCAGCGGCACCATTGCGACTCCCGCAACCGTTGCGGTTCGGACGTCCCACTTTCTGTGCACGGTCGGGCGGCCGCGCCGCAGATCGTCGTCGTCCATGCACGGCAGGTCATCGTGCACCAGCGAGTAAGCGTGCACGATCTCCACCGCGGCCGCGAGCGGCGCGACGTCGCCGGGTCCACCGGCTGCCCGGTACGCCGCGATCAGCAACACTCCGCGGATTCGTTTTCCGGAGCCGAGCATGGCGTAGCGAACAGCGTCGCCCATGGAGTTCCAGTCGGCCGGAATCAGCTTCACCGCGCAGTCCTCGATCGCGGCGGTGACTTCGCGGCGCTCGGCGGCGAATTCCTCCTCGAAGCTCGCCAGGGCCGAACCGACCGAGGGCGTCGCTGCCGATTGAAGCGTGGTCACAATGCCGCCTGCTCCGCCGCGCGCAGTGTGTTCTTGAGGAGCATCGCGATCGTCATCGGGCCCACGCCGCCGGGCACGGGCGTGATGAGGGAGGCCACCTCGCGCACCTCGTCGAAGGCCACGTCGCCAGAAAGCTTGTAACCGGAGGCGCTCGACGGATCGGCGACGCGGCTGATGCCAACGTCGATCACTACCGCGCCCGGCTTCACCATCTCTTTCCTGATGAGATGGGTCTTGCCGGCCGCGGCGATAAGAATGTCGGCCCGCCGAGTGTGCGCAGCCATGTCGGTGGTCGCGCTGTGGCAGACGGTCACCGTGCAATTGGCCTGGGGCGAATTCTGCAGCATCAGAGCGATCATCGGCTTGCCCACGATGTTGCTGCGACCGACGATGACACATTCCTTGCCCGCTGTTTTTACGCCGGCTCTTTGCAGCATCACCTGGATGCCTGCCGGCGTGCACGGAACGAAGCCATCGGTGTCGCCGATCAGCATCTTGCCGACGTTCACCGGATGAAAGCCGTCGACATCCTTCTCCGGCCTGATCCGCCGGATGACCGAGTCCGCGGCGATCTGCCTGGGGAGTGGCATCTGCACCAGGATACCGTGGATCGCCGGGTCGGCGTTCAGCGCATCTATCTGGGAATCGAGCTGGGCCTGCGTCGTCTCCGCGGGCAACCGGATCGTGACCGAGTGCATCCCCGCCTCTTGGCACGCCTTCCCCTTCGCCTTCACGTATGCCGCGCTCGCCGGATCATCGCCAACCAACACGACCGCGAGTCCGGGCCGCACGCCGCGCGCGACGAGCTTCGCGGTTCCAGCCGCTACTTCGTCGCGCAGCTCGCGCGCAATCGCCTTCCCATCGAGAAGCTCAGCGGGCAAAGTCCACCGCTCTGGTTTCGCGAATCACCACTACCTTGATCTGCCCCGGATACTGCAGCTCGGCTTCGATCCGCCGCGCGATCTCTTCCGAGAGCGAGACCATGCGCACGTCGTCGACGTGATCGGGAGTGACGACCACGCGGATCTCGCGCCCCGCCTGGATGGCGAACACCTTCTCCACTCCCTTGTAGCTCGACGCGATCTTCTCGAGCCCTTCCAGCCGCTTCACGTATGTCTCGAAAGCTTCGCGCCTCGCGCCAGGGCGCGATCCCGAGATTGCGTCGGCCGCCTGCACCAGCACGGAGATCTCGCTCTCGTGCGGAACATCGTCGTGGTGCGCGGCGATGCAGTTCACCACCAGCGGGTGCTCGTCGTACCGCGTCGCGACTTCGACGCCGAGCTGCACGTGCGTCCCTTCGTGCTCATGCGTCAGGACTTTGCCGATGTCGTGCAGCAGCGCGCCGCGCTTGGCCATCGCGACGTCGAGCCCCAGCTCAGCCGCCATGATGCCCGCGAGCCACGCGACTTCCTTCGAGTGGTTGAGGATGTTCTGCCCGTAACTGGTGCGCCACCGCATCCGTCCGATGAGCTTGATCAGCTCGGGGTGAAGCCCGTGCACTCCGCTGTCGTACGCGGCGCGCTCACCGGTCTCGACGATGCCGACGTTCACCTCTTCGCGCGACTTGGCTACGACCTCTTCAATTCGGCCCGGATGGATTCGCCCGTCCGCGACCAGCTTCTCGAGCGACAGCCGCGCGACTTCGCGCCGAACGGGATCGAAGCAGGAAACAACCACGGTGTCGGGCGTGTCGTCTATGATGACGTCCACACCCGTCGCCAGCTCAAAGGCGCGGATGTTCCGCCCCTCACGGCCAATGATCCTTCCCTTCATCTCGTCGTTCGGTAGCGCCACGGCTGACGCAGTCGTCTCCGATGTGTGCTCCGCCGCGATTCGCTGGATCGCGAGCGCCACGATCTTCTTTGCCTCACGATCGGCGCTCTTGCGCGCGGTCTCACGGATCTCGCGGACGCGGCTCGCGGCGTCGGCCTGCGCTTCTTCCTCGATCCGGTGGATGAGCTCGTTCTTCGCTTCCTGGGCGGACATGCCGGCAAGCTGCTCCAGACGGCGGCGCTCTTCCCCGACGATCTGGTCGACCTCCTGGCGGCGAGCCTCGATGGTCTTCTCGCGCTCCTCGATGGCTTCGTTGCGGCGGGTCACTTCGCGCTCGCGCTGCTCGAGGAGCTCGAACTTGCGCTCGAGAACAGTGCCACGGTCCTGGCCGCGCTTCTCCTCGCGCTCGATCTCTTCGCGACGCTTCTTGACCTCGGCCTCCCATTCCTCACGGAGGCCTATGAGCTCTTCCTTCCCCGCGACGACGGCGCTCTTCCTGAGCGTCTCGGCTTCGCGACCTGCCTCGGCTACGATGCGCTGCGCGGCCTCTTCGGCCGTGTCCTTCGCAGCGCGCTGTCTGACTAGCTCGCTAGCCGCACCCTTGCGTCGTCCTACAAAGAAAAACGCCGCGGCGGAGACAGCTACCAGAACCATCGCGCCCGCGGCGATCAACGCCGTGTTGTATTCCATGCTGATCTATACCTCCATCGCGCCGGATGGTCGTCGCGCTTTTCGGCAAAGTTAATCCCGCCTCTTAGAGGGAGGGAGCCACGGACGGATCTCATCGCTGAGCTTCTGCATGGCGCCTACGACCGTGTAAGAGGTCTCCCGCGCCTGAAACAGCTCGTCCGTGATCTGTAGGGCAGCCAGAATGGCCGCCTTGTGCTGCTCCACCACGTTCGTCGCTTGCAGGACGCCCTTGATGGTCTTGTCCACATGCTCCGCGACGGCGCGAGTGTGCTCGGGCGTCGCGTCGCTGCGGATCGAGTACTCGTCGCCCAGGATCTCCACCTTCACGAGATTCTTCTTCACGCTCATTGCACGGCCTCGCTCTGCTCGCGCAGAAACCGGACGCGCTCGAGCATGCCGTTGATGCGCTCGGTCGCCGACTTGAGGCGCCGGGCCAGGTCCTTGTTCTCGCGCTCGAGCGCCGCCAGACGCTCAGGCGTCGGCTTGCTCGATGACGCCGCCGTGTCGATTTCCTTGAGCCGCGCCTCGGCTTGCAGGGCCCGGCGCCGGAACCCGCTCAGCTCGGCTCCGAGATGGCGGACGAGCGACTCGAGCTCCTTGAACGCTGCTTTTTCAGGACGTGCGCTGTCTGACACCTAGCTCTCCCTCAAGCGCCCGCAGGAGCTTGGTTCGGCGTGCGTCGATCTCCTTGTCGCGTAGTGTGCGTTCCGGGTGCCGGAACGTCAATCGCCACGCGAGGCTTCGCTGCCCCTTCTCCACGCCCTGTCCCCGGAATTCGTCGAACAGTTCCAGCTTCTCGAGCAGCTCGCCCGCCTGGGCCCGGATCGCGTCCGCCAGCTTCGCGGACGGCAGGTCATCTGGCACGACCAGCGCGAGATCCATTTGTACCGCCGGGGTCGCGGGAAGCGGCCGCGTAGCGGTCCGGTAGGCCGCCGGACAGGCCGCGTTACCAAGGTCCAGCTCCACTCCGAATGCCGGCGCCGCCCAGGCGGGCGCATCGAGCGGGACCTCGGTGACGTAACCGATCTCCTGACCGTTGGCGATGACTCCAATCCGACTCGAGTCATCATTCATCTGAAACTTTAAGTCAGCTATGCCAAATGCTGTCATAGCAGCCACTTCCGCTATCCATTTTGCGTCCCACAGATCACACACGGGCGGCTTGCTTTCAGTGAAATGACGCGGCCTCCGGTCTCCCATGATCAGTGCGGCGACGTGCCTTTGCTCGTCCGGGCGATCCTCGTTTCCACGTCTGAAAACAGTGCCGATTTCGAACAGGCGAACGTCGCCCTGCATGCGTCCCAGATTGTGCTCGGCGCGCCGCGCCAGGGTCTCCAGAATCGAGCTCCTGAGATAGGCCTCGTTCTCTGCGACCGGGTTTCGCACGCGGATGTCGGTCCCGCGCCCTTCGGCCACGAAAGGCATCGGGCGGGCCTCGAGCAACCCCTCCGCGACCAGGGCGTCCCGCACCCGTCGCTCGACCAGCCAGAGCGGTGCATCCGGCGAGTCGCCCGGACGGAACGGCCGGAGATCAGTCGATATCGTGTCGTACCCGTGCAGCCGGGCGATCTCTTCGATGAGATCTACCTCC
This sequence comes from Gemmatimonadaceae bacterium, assembly GCA_046597675.1. Taxonomy (GTDB): domain Bacteria; phylum Gemmatimonadota; class Gemmatimonadetes; order Gemmatimonadales; family Gemmatimonadaceae; genus JACDCY01. Next base: position 231 of record JBKJKB010000038.1, on the reverse strand, counting down.
GACGTAACGTCTGATCGCCAGGTCGGGACCGTCGTGCAGATCAGGTCGGTCGTGTTCTCGGCTAGATCAAATCCAACGGAGGCGAGGTAGCCGCCCATCGTCGCGGCGGGAATCGGATCGCCGATGAGAGCCGCAGCCCGCGCCGGGCGAACCGAGACGCGCTCGCGTTCGCGTGGCGCGGGATGGAGATCGATACCGGGCTGCTCCACGCGCCCGCCGGTGAGGCTCGCG
>JBKJKB010000201.1:0-3504 GCA_046597675.1 Gemmatimonadaceae bacterium | reverse complement strand
CGAGCCGGACAGCTCCGGCAGCGGGGACGGCTCCAGGACAACCATCGCACGGAAGAAAACGCCGGCGTGGATGCGACCGGGGTGGAGAAGCATCGTCGCCGCCGCGGAACCGCACATCCTCGAGGTCGAAGACCCCCTCGGCGAGACGGCGGAAGAATCGCGGCGCGCCGTTCTCGAGAACTTTTCCACGAGGGCTCAGGATGGAGGCGTCAGGCGAGAGCTCGCGCCCCAGCTCGAGGAGATCGTCCTCATTGCCGCCGGTACCGTGCAGCAGCAACAGCACCACCCGGTCCGACCGCGAAGGCGAAGGAATGAAACGATGAACGAACCCGCAGCGCTCACTCATCCCGCGGGTCCGGGCAGCTTGAGCGGCAGTCGCACGTCCGGGAGCAGAGCCTCGATCTCGAAGCGGCGGTCCTCGAGCCAGGGCGGGAGTTTGAGCGCGAGCCCCAGCGTTTCCAGCGGCTCGTCGAGCGTGAAGCCGGGCCCGTCCTCCCAGAGCGTGATGGAATGGAGTCCGCGGACGGAGTGCTCGGGCTCCACCTGCCCACCGCTCCATTGCGGACGGGTCTCCGCTGAAGGATGGGCGACAAGCTCGAGCAACAGACCATCGGGATCCTTGAGCGCGATGACGCGCTCGTCGTCGAAGCGGGTCTGCGGCTGCTCGTACTGGACGTGGTACCTGATAAGGCGCTCGATCCAATATCCGAGCGAACGCGGTGGAATCGCGAAAGAGGTAACGCCGACTTGTCCCGCGCCCGGACTGCCGCGCTTGGCCCCGGGCCAGGCGAAGAAAGTGATGAGCGACCCCGGACGACCCGACTCGTCTCCGAAATAGAAGTGGTAGGTGGTCGGATCATCGAAGTTGACCGTGCGCTTGACGAGTCGCAGACCCAATACGCCCGCGTAGAAATCGAGGTTGCGTTGCGGGTTGCTCGTGATCGCCGTTACGTGGTGGATTCCGGCGGTCGCGAACGTCATTCCGGCTTCGCGGGCTCCCTTTCATTGGAGCTTGTGCGCGGCTCTCCACCCTCGCCGCCATAGCTCGGCTTGTGCTCCCGGTCATGATCCTTGGCCGGATTCCCGGGGTTCGGACGACCTGACCACTGGCCCTGGTCTTCAGTCCCGTCTTTGTCCGTTTTCGACGGAGCCTGTTCCATTCGTCTATCAAGTGCCATGTTAGCTCCTCAGTAGAGTTGCCTGGCAATGGAGGCAACACACATGCCGAGCTTTTATGACCAAAGAGCAGGCCAAGCAGCCCCTCCGGAATCGCAGCCTATCCGATCCCGCGACCTTGCGGCAATTCGCCTCGAAGCTAGGGGAGGGGATATACATCTCCACGCCCGCCGGAAACATCCTCGACGCGAACCGGGCGTTCATCGACATCGTCGGCGTGGGGTCGCTCGAAGAGCTGAAAGCCGTCAAGACCCATGACCTGATGGATCCCGCGCACCGGTCCGAAGAGGCCGCGCTATACGAGAGCCAGGGCTCGGTCCAGAGCTTCGAGTTCGAGCTCAAGCGCCCCGACGGCGGCACCCGGTACGTGCGTGATACCGGCTATGTGGTTCGCGATGAAAAGAGTGGCGACCTCTTCTATCACGGCATTCTCGTAGACATCAGCGCCCAGAAGGCATTGGAAGACCAGCTGGTGGAGTTGAGTATTCGCGATCCGCTCACGGGTTGTTACAACAGGCGGTATTTCTCGGTGCTCGAGGACAGGCTCGAGGCAACCGCCGCCGCGACGTGGGGGTGCATTTACCTCGACATCGACGACTTCAAGCTGTACAACGACAAGCACGGCCACTCCGCGGGCGACTCGGCACTCGTGGCTCTGAGCAGGTTCTTATTGCGCCAGCTCCGTGGGAACGACGTGGTCGTGCGCGTGGGAGGAGACGAGTTCGTCGCCGTATTGCACGCCGCTTTCGAACAGCACGTGCTACAGGTGGTTCAGCGACTACAGGCGGCCGCTGCGTCGGCTGATATCGTGCCGTTCTCGATGGGGTGGTGCGCAAGGCAGGACGGCGAACGCCTCGCCGGTACAGTCAATCGCGCTGACCAGCGTTTGATATCGGTGAAGGTTCTCGATCGCAAGCGAGCCGACCGGCGGAGAGCGGCATCCTGACGACAGCTAGCAGCTACAGCTTCGTGACGGCCATGCCCATGGTGTGGTATCCCTTGTCGACGTAAATCGTCGCACCCGTGATTCCGCTGGCGAGCGGACTCGCGAGAAACGCCGCGGATGCGGCTACCTCAGCCGCCGTGATGGGGTGCGGCAGCGGAGAGTTCTCGGCGCAGTACTCCACCATTTTGTCGATGATTCCGATCGCGCTCGCCGCGCGTGATGCCAGTGGGCCCGCCGAGATGGTATTCACGCGGAGTCCGTACTTGCGCCCAGCTTCGAACGCGAGCGTGCGCGTGTCGCTCTCGAGCGCGGCCTTCGCCGATGACATGCCACCGCCGTATCCCGGGATGACTCTCTCGCTTGCCAGGTAAGTGAGTGAGAGAAATGATCCGTCTGGTCGCATCAGCGAAGCCAGGCGGGAGACCATGGAGGTGAGCGAGTAGGCGCTCACACCGACGGCCGCGAGGTACCCGGCACGGCTGGTCTCGAGCAGGGGTTTTTTGACCTCCGGGCCGTTGGCCAACGAATGGATCACGATGTCCAGGGGCTTCTCACCGAAATCAGCGCGCAGCTGACTGGCGAGCCCGCTGATCGAAAAATCTCCGGTGTCCTTGTAGCGCTTGCTGTCGCGGATATCCTCGGGCGCATCTTCCAGCGTGTCGTAGGCGGCGTCGAGCGGATAGATCTTCTCGAACTCGAGTAGTCCGCCGTGCGCGAGTGCGCGGGACTCGTCCATCTTTCCGCGCTCGAGCAGGTTGGTGAAGATGCTGAGCGCGGGAGGCCAGGTGGCGACGCACACCGTCGCGCCCGCTTCGGCCAGCGCTTTCGCGATCGCGAAGCCGTAGCCCGCGTCGTCGGCAACTCCGGCGACAAGCGCGCGGCGATTGGTGAGGTCGATGGAGAGCATGTGAAAAGCTATCAGTGATACGTGATAAGTGGTCTGGGACCGAACCCTGAAGCTACAGCCAGCGGCCAACAGCCAACAGCTAGATTCCGATCCGTGTTGAACGGGATCTTCATCCTTGCCGAGCTGCGCGGCGAGGCGGCGAAGCAAATCGCGGAAATAAATGCGCGCTTCGATAGGAAGCTGGCGGGTGCCAAGCCGCCGCACGTCACCGTCGCGGGGTCGTCGGGAGTTGGTCCCATGCCGCCGTCGGTTACCGCGGAGGAGCTGGAGCGCACGTGGCAATCCGATCGTGGAGCTCCCGCAATTTCCCGTGCGGATTCAGCGGAATGACGACGATGTCGCTCTGCATGAATCGCAACGGCCGGCCAAACGCCAGCTCCAGGGGCGCGGTCGCTTCCGCCACCGGCCGCAGCCTGCGCTCCAGCTCCTCCGCGGTAACCGACGGCGGCATGGGACCAACTCCCGACGACCCCGC
>JBKJKB010000314.1:0-4227 GCA_046597675.1 Gemmatimonadaceae bacterium | reverse complement strand
GGCCATGCGCAAACTTCAGCCACTTGGTGCGATCCCCGTTGTAGATCTTGTCACCCCGGGCGAGGTACACCGGGTCGACGGCTCCGTCGGTGCGCCCCAGAAACACGATCGCGCTGTCCAGGAGCCGCCGGACCTCCTCGTACGCGAACTCCTGAGTGTCGTAATTGAAGCTGAACTTCGTCTGGTCGATCGCTTCCTTCACGATGATCTCCCCATGGAGATCAGTCAGCTGCTGCCAGCCCCACGCCTTGAGGATGTAACCGAGGCCCAGGACATCCCAGCGCTCCTCGGCCGCGGCCTTATCCATCATGTCCACCAGGTTCTGTCCGTATGACCAGTAGACATCCCGCCATATCTGTCCGGCGGCGTCACTCCCGGGGTCGTACCCCATCCGGTCCCAGGTCCCCACACTGGTTCCCGCGACATACAACTGCTGCGTATACCGGGCAATGAACCGCCCGTCAACCGCGGACCCCGTCACCATCCAGTGCAGCATCGGCGGAAGGTACAGATTCGGCGCCACTGTTTCTGGAGCGTTCGGATTGGTGTTCACATCCAGGAAGTCCTTGCAGCCTCCGAACAGGGTCAGGAAGCCTGCAAGTAGCACGACACGTCTCTTGTTCATGGGCCGGTTATTGAATCGTGTGGATTTCATTTTCAGAACCCCATCTTGAGGCCGAAGTTGAACCCCCGCGGGATGGGGAAATTGCCGTAGTCGATGCCCGCGGCGCCTGATCCTCCCGTTGCCGCGGTGTTGCCGTTCACAATCGGATCCAGCCCCGAGTAATTGGTCAGGAGGAAGAGGTCAGTACCAGTGATGAACAGGCTCGCCCGCTTGAACCGTCCCTCGGGCAGGGTGTAGCTCAGCGTCACGTCTCTCAGCCGCAACCAGTTGATGTCCTTCTCGATGAAGAGCTCTTCGCTGATCGCGAGGTAGTAGTTGGTGTTTACCGCGGGGGTGATGACGATGGTGTTACGGGTCGGATTGGCAGTATTCTCCAACCCGTCCTGCAAAACGCCCGCGACTACCCGAGGCTGGTTTCTATCCAGCGTACGCATGCTCAGGCCTCTGGCCGTGAGGAAATGCTCCGTGGCATTGAAGACATCGCCTCCCTTCCGGATGTCGACCAGGGCGGACAACGAGGCGCGCTTGTATCTGACGGTGTTCGTGATACCCATCGTGAAATCGGGGTGCCGATCGTACCCGCGGTCGATGAACCGGGTCGAGCGGAGGGGGAGGCCGGTGGTCGGACTGATCAGAATGTCGCCGGCCGTATTGCGAAGATAGAACTGACCGGTCAGCGATCGCGTGGACAGGCCCGGAGCGGTCCCGTTCCGCACATTGCCGAACAGCCAGGTGTCGGAGTTGTAGGACTCCGGCAACTCGTACGGCAGTTCCAGTACTCTCCCTCGTGAGCGATCGAAGTTGGCCACGAAATCCCACGAGAAGCGGTCTCTCAATATCGGGGTGCCACTGACAGTCAGCTCCAGCCCTTCGTTTCTCGTTACGGCTCCGTTCAGATTGAACAGAACGAACCCAGTCGCGTAGCTGCCTCTGATGTTGTCTACGATCTGATCCTTGGTCTGCTTGCGGTAGACCGTCGCGTCGATGCCGAGCCTGTCATCCAGGAAGGTCAGCTCCGTACCGAACTCGTAGGATCTGGCAAACTCCGGCCGCAGGTTGCGGTTAGGGCCCCAGAAACCGTACCCGTATCCGCCGTAGGCCGTTGTCTTGTACTCGAGCGACGGCCGGTAGGAGTACGGCCTCGCATCCTTACCGACTTCGGCATAGGCAGCTCTCAGCTTGCCTGTCATGAAATTACCGATGGCCGGAAACGCGTCGGAGAAGATGAAGCTCGCCGATACGCCGGGATAGAAGAACGAGTTCCGCTCCTGTGGGATCGTCGAGGTCCAGTCGTTGCGACCGTCGAAGTTGACGTACAAGTACCGATTGAAATCGAACGTCACCCGGCCGAAAAGACCGATCAGGCGGCGCTGCGCGATCCTCGTGGCGCTCGACCTGAAGTTCGTGTTGTTGACCGAGGCGAAATCCGGCTCCAGGAAGTCCCGACCCACCGACGCATCAACCGTGGACTTGTAGTCGTTGATCTGGTTGCCCAGGAGGCCACCGATCGACAGGAACCTCGTGATAGGCCGGCTATTGACGTTCAGCAGCGTCTGCATGTTGCTGCTCCGCGTCATGTCGTTCGCGACGTCGATGATCCCCTTTTCCGCGAAGCCCCACGTGCTGGAGGGATGCCGCAGGAGCTCGCTCTGCTGCGTGTAGGTGTCGGTCCCGATGTTGGTCTTGAGATTCCCCCATCCGAAGGGCGTGAACGTGAGCCCCAGGTTCGCGATGATGCGGTTGTTTTTGGAGCGGTTGTAGTTTTTCTCGACGTTGAAGTACGGGTTGTCTACCTCTGCCCCCTCTCCCAGCGTCGTGAGCCGTCGCCGCCTGCCGGCCGGCGTGAGGTACTCGGACGCCTGGTCCGTCTGCGGCCAGACCAGGAGGCCGATCAGCGGACCACCCGCCCCCTTGAAGGACTGATTATTGTCGGCGTAGGTATAGCCCATCGACAGGTCGACGTTCAGCCAGTTGGTGACTTGAGCCTGCGACGCGGCCGTCAGATTGATCCTGTCGTACTTGTCGTTCGGGACGACGCCCTGCTCGTTGGTGAGCGAGGTGAAGAGCCGGTAGTTGATCTTGTTATCCGCAGCCGCCCCGCTGAACGTCAGGTTGTGCTTCTGCGACATCGCGGTCTGGAAGAAGCCGTCGATGTTGTCGTAGAACTGCGTTCCCTCGGGATACGGCGCTCCCCAGTAGAGGAACGTGGTGGATCCCACGCCGCTCGGGCCGTAAACCCGCTGGACCTTGGGCCGGGATCGGACGCTCGCCATCCGGAAACTGTTGCTGTAATCCACCCCTCCTCTGCCCGCTTTGCCGCGCTTCGTCGTGATGACAATCGCGCCGTTCGCCGCGTCGATGCCGTACAGGACGGCTGCTTCGGGCCCCTTCAGGACGACGAGGCTCTCGATGTCCTCCGGATTGAGGTCGGCAGCCCGGTTGGTGAAGTCGACACCGCGATTTTCGAACGAATACGACGACCCCCCAAAGGAGGACGCAAATACCGCAGTGTGGAGAGTCTTGTTGTCCATGGGCAGACCATCGATGATGAACAGCGGCTGATTGCTGCTGCTGATGGAGCTGACACCTCTGATAGTGATCGACGAGGACGCGCCCGGAACGCCCGAGCTGCTCACTACTTCGACACCGGCGACGCGCCCCGTCAACGCATTGACGAAATTCTCTCGTTGCGTCTCAGCAATGGCGGCCCCCGTAACGCTCTGCTGCGCCGTTGCCAGAGACCGTCGCTCAGTGGTCTGCCCCAACGCCGTAACCACCACTTCATTTAGAGGGGTGGCAACCGCGCGAAGAGCAAAATCCTGCGTGGCCGCTCGGGCTGCCGGGACCGTTACCGCGATGCGCTCCGGCGAGTAGCCGACTCTTCGCGTGCTCACGAACTGTGATCCCGCTGGCACTCCGGTAATCGTGTAAGCACCATCCGCGCGGCTCAGCGCGCCAAGCGTAGTTCCATCGACGCGTACCTGCACGCTCGCGAGCGGAGCGGCCGATGCGGCATCGCTGACGCGCCCCCGAATCGTGCCGGTGCCCTGCCCGACAGCGAGGGAGGGAAACGCAAGCAAGGCGAGTGCAAAAAAACTCAGACCCCGACGCAACAGCATGATGCCTCCAAAATGGATCGTAAATGGTGATGCTCACGCGGAGCGAGTACGGCTTAATCAAATCGTCTGCGCGAAACTCTGCCTGAGTATCCGCCCCGTCTCGCGCGCCAATCATACGTCCTGGGGGGAGAGGCTGTCAAATCGTTGGCGAGCGGCATGGCCGCCCGTTCCGGGAATAAAACGAAAAAGCCCTGCCGGGAACTGTTCCGGTAGGGCTTCTCGCTCAAATGCGCGGGTTCGTTACTCCGGCGCTTCCTCGTACGGAATATCGGTCGGCGGCGGACCAACCGCGGTGTAATCGTCGGTGTCCATCGGGATGACAGTCGACGGAGTCTCCGGACGCGGCGGCTGCTCCTCCGGAATGTTCGTCACCGCCAGCACGATGCGGCGCCGATCCCGGTGGCGTTCATTTGCGTAACGGTCGGCCCGACTCTTCCTTTGTTGTGCCTGTGCAGTCAACGCTGTCCGTCCGCACAAACGTCC
>JBKJKB010000235.1:0-3121 GCA_046597675.1 Gemmatimonadaceae bacterium | reverse complement strand
CTTGGCGGCCCGCTCCGCCGCGACATGGCGTTTTTCTTCGTCGCGTACGATCAGCAGGTGTACAACGAAACCAAGCAGAAGTCGCGCCCTCCCTCGGCGGCGTTCACCGAGCTCACGACGTTCCTGGGCACCGCCTTCGGCGGAGCATTGCGTGAGGATTTTGGAGCCATCGAACGGACGAACGGCGCGAACGCTCTCCTCGTGAAGCTGGACTGGCTCCTCAGTCCGGTGCATAACGCGTCGCTCAAGTACAACTACACGAACTCCCGGCAGGTCAACGGCACGTTCGACGTAGACACGTGGGGTCGCAGCGCGAACGCCATAGAAAAAGATTACTCGCACGCTATCAACGGGAGCATTGCGTCACAACTCTCGGCGGGCGTGTCTAACGAATTCCGCTTTCAGCTCGCTCGCGAGGACCGCCCCCGCCCGTATGCGGGGCCGACGTTCCCCGGCGGGAACCGTCCATTTCCCGATACAGGAATGGATTTCCAGTACGGATTCCGGTTCGGGCTGCCCTTCTTCATCCCCATCAAGGCGCACGACACGCGTATCCAGCTGCTCGACAACGTTTCGTTGCTGAGGGGGAACCACCTCATCAAGGTCGGGGCTGAATGGAACCGGACGGAAGCCAAGCAGACGTTCATCGGCTTTGCCAACGGGCGGTTCATCTTCAGCAGCGTGACGGGGTTCCGTAATTATGTCACCAACGGCAACGGCTACGTCGAATGCTCCAACGGAACGACGAGCAACACCGGAGCCTGCCCGACCGGGTCGACCATCACGGGTCCGGTGCTCTTGTATCTGCAGCAGGTAGGTGTGGGCGGTCGCTCGGTCGAGGACGCGGGAACGCAGGCCATACCGCAGCAAGACCTGGCTGCGTACATCCAGGACACCTGGAAGCCGACTCCGAAGCTGACCTTGAATTACGGAGTGCGCTGGGAAGCGCAGGTGCAGCCGGATCCGATCACGCCGCCAGACGAGGTTTTCTTCGCCGATTTCATCGGCAAGACCGTGACGAATTCCACGGGCACATACCGGTTCCCGTCGGACGGAACGATCCCGTCGGATTGGAAGATGTTCCAGCCGCGCTTCGGGATGACGTGGGACGTGGCCGGTGACGGAAAGCAGGTCGTACGCGCCAGTGGCGGGATGTTCTACGCCAGGATTCCGGGACTTAACCTCGCTAGTTCACGCAGCACCAACGGGTCGATCGGGCAGACGCTGTTCCGGAACAGCGCCCTCCGGGGATTCCTCGGGGCCCCGCCCAACTACAATGAGCTTCTCCCTGCGCCGAGCGCGGTGTTTTTCCCTGATGTCTTCGTCTTCGACCAGGATTTCAGGAATCCGCGTACCATGAGCGCGACGGCCGGGTACGAGCGCGAGCTGAGGCCGGGCCTGGCAGGTTCGGTGAGCTTTACCCATGCCCGCACCGATTTCCTGACCCGGTTCGTCAATCGCAATGACGGCGTTTTCGGAAGTCCGTGGAGCAGCGGGCTCGCACCGGGCGGCGCGAACGGCATTTTCACGCTGACGGTCATAGAGAGCAGCGCCAAGTCGCGGTATAACGGCCTTACCGTCGGGCTCAAGGGTCAGCCACACGCACGGCTGCAATTCGAGGGCAACTACACGCTCTCCGTGGACAAGTCGGACGACGACAATGAGCGCGACCCGTTCAGCTTCAGGTACGCGCGCGCCGACCGGTTGGAGCGGGAGTACAACTACAGCGACCGGGATCAGCGCCACCGGTTCAACGCCTGGCTGCTGGCGCGGCTTCCGTGGGCGTTGGAGCTGAACAACCGGCTCAGCGCGTACTCCGCGCAGCCGACATCCGAGAAGTGTGGAGCGGGAAACCGGGGTACGGGTGAGCGGGCGACTGGCCCGGGCGACCGCGTCTGCGCCGATGGTTCCATCCTGCTGCGGAATACGCTTCGGAAGGAAAATGCCTTCTTTTCGTGGGACGTGCGGTTCACCCGCGCCTTCGAGAACCGCGGCCGCGGGCGCTTCGAAGCGATCGTGGAGGTGTTCAACGTGACGAACTCGGACAACTTCCGTGACCCGGCAGCGACGTCGCTTCTCTTCAATTTCGACGGAACGATCCGTAGCGGACTCGGTGACCCGCGTCAGATTCAGGCCGGGCTGCGGTGGATCATGTGATGAAACGGCTGGGCGAGCCCGCGTTCAGCGGACTCGCCTGGCTGCGTTGTGCGCGACAAGAAACGCAACCACCTCGCGCACCGTCTCGCTCGAGAAGACGCGGCGTGGGCGGATGACCCGGCCCGGCAACCCGCCGCGTCCCAACATTCTGCGCGCGCTCTCCGTCACGTAGGTCCGCGCGTCGCGGGGGACCAGTGATACTTCTTCACTGCCCGCGAGCAGAATGGTGACATTCGCCGAACCCGGAACGGGTTTCAATACTTGCCGTAGCATGGCGCGAAACCGTGGATCGGCAACGATCACATGAACGCTGCCGTTCATGAAGGCGATCCAGTCTTCGCTGAACAGATCGGGTCGTACGCGAACGACGACGAGCGGCTTCTTCAGCCCCGCCGAGATCTTTTTCGCTGCGGCCTCCAACTCGCGCGTACTCAGAATCAGCTGGGCGCGCAAAAGCGTTCGGGGTAATCGGCCGCTCATCAGCTGCTCGGGAAACACCGCGGCTGCGGCGATCCCGTAATCGTCCTGGAGCTCGCGAACGATACCGACGGCCTGATCCGACATCGTGGCGATGACCGCGGCGCGCACCTTGTGCGTGTCAGTGACCAGCGCCACCGCGGCCGCAAGGCGGTCAGCGGGTACGCCGCGCTCGATTGCCTGGGACACGATCTCAGCAGTCCAATCCCGGGGCAATGCGCGGTTGGTGGACGTGCCCTCGATCTCGCTGGCCACGTAAACTCCCGAGCGGGGCCGCATCTCCACCAACCCCTCCTCCTGCAGCCGCCGGAGCGCTGACGCCACCAGGCGGGGGTCGACCTGTAGCTCCTCCGCCAGCCTCCGGGTCCCGGGCAGGCGATCGCCTGTCTTCATCGCTCCCATCCCGATCGCGTCCCGGATCCGGTCGCGCAGGACGCTCGTCACCTGCTCCAGCCTGCGGCGCGGCATTGAATCCCCGTCTTAGTGC
>JBKJKB010000191.1:0-5251 GCA_046597675.1 Gemmatimonadaceae bacterium | reverse complement strand
ATCGACGCGGTCGGCCGCCACCGCGGCGCTGGTCTGGGCGGCGGACACGACGAGCGCGAGCAGACGCTGAACCAGCTGCTGGTCGAGATGGACGGGTTCGAGTCGAACGAGGGCGTGATCCTGATAGCCGCGACCAACCGGCCGGACGTGCTCGATCCGGCGCTGCTGCGTCCGGGTCGCTTTGACAGGCAGATCATCGTCGACGCGCCGGATTTTCGTGGCCGGGAGGGGATCCTCAAGGTGCACGTCCGCAACAAGCCGGTCGCCGAAGATGTGGACATCACGATGCTGGCGCGCGGCACGCCGGGAATGGCGGGTGCCGACCTCGCCAACCTCGTGAACGAGGCCGCGCTGCTCGCGGCGCGCCGGAACCACGACAAGGTGTACATGGTCGACTTCGAGGACGCCAAGGACAAGGTCATGCTTGGCGCCGAGCGCAAGTCGATGGTGATGAAGGACGAGGAGAAGCGGCTCACAGCGTATCACGAGGCCGGTCACGCGATCTGCGCGATCAAGGTCGAGGGCAACGATCCGCTCCACAAGGTCACGATCGTTCCGCGCGGACGTGCGCTCGGTCTCGCGTTCACGCTGCCGGAGGACGACCGCGTGTCGGTGACGCGGCGGCAGATCGAGGCGCGGCTGGCGATGGCGTACGGTGGACGCACGGCCGAGGAGCTGGTGTTCGGGCGCGACCGTGTGACGACCGGCGCGGCCAGCGACATCCAGCAGGCCACGGCGATCGCGCGGCGGTACGTATCGCAGTGGGGTCTGTCCGACAAGATCGGCCCGATCCTCGTGGGTGACAACGAGCAGGAAATCTTCCTCGGTCGCGAGCTGCAGCACCGCCGTGAGGTGTCGGAGCGGACGTCGCAGCTGGTCGACTCCGAAGTCGAGCGCGTGATCCGGGAAGCATATGCGCGCGCGCTGGCCACGCTCAGCGCGAATCTCGATCTGCTGCATTCGGTCGCGGGGTCGCTGCTCGAGCGCGAGACGCTCACCGGTGATGAAGTGCTGGCGCTGGCCCGTGGCGAGCAGCTTCCGCCGCGCGCGCCCGAGCCGCCGGTGCAGCCGCCCGTGGCGGTGACAGCGCCCGCGATTCAGGCGAAGGCCGCCAAGCCTCCGCTTCTGGCGGGACCGGAGGTCGCACCGGCGTGACCGTGTCGGCCGCGGCCGGCACCAGCACGAAATCTCGCTGGAGCATCGGCGGGAGAACACTGGAAATCGAAAAGCCGATCCTCGTGGGGATCGTCAACGTCACCCCCGACAGCTTCAGCGACGGGGGTGCTTCTTTTTCCGCGGACCGCGCGATCGCGCGCGCTCTCGACCTGCTCCGGCAGGGAGCGGACGTGCTCGACATCGGCGGAGAGTCGACGCGGCCGGGAGCAGTGCCGGTTGGTTTCGACGAAGAGCTACGCCGGGTGATTCCTGTGATCGAAGGCGTGCTGGCCGCAGCGCCGGAAGCGGTGCTCTCCGTGGACACCGTGAAGTCCGGTGTCGCGGCACGAGCAGTGGACGCGGGCGCATTGGTCGTGAACGATGTGTCGGGGCTGAGGCTCGACAGTGCGATGGCGGAGGTGTGCGCGCGCGCAGGATGCGGCGTGATTCTGATGCACTCCCGCGGGGACGTGGGCGAGATGGCATCGTACGCCCTGGCTGAGTACGGAGCGGACCCGGTTGGCGAGATGCTGCGGGAACTCGGCAACAGCGTCGAGCGCGCGGCCGCGGCAGGAGTGGCGAGATCGAGCATCGTTGTGGATCCGGGGTTCGGATTTTCGAAGGCGAGCGAGCATTCGCTCGCGGTGCTGCGGCAGCTGGACCGATTTTGCGATTTGGGGTTTCCAGTGATGGTTGGACTGTCGCGGAAGCGGATGATCGGGGAGCTGACCGGAGTTGGTGTCGCGGCCGACCGGGATGCGGGGAGCGTCGGCGCTGCGGTCGTGGCGTTGGTGCGGGGGGCAAGGTTGTTTCGCGTGCACGAGGTTCGGATGCATCGGCAGGCGTTGGATGCGGCGTGGGGAGTGATCGGGTGAACGGCCCTGTGACGATGCCGCGCCCTCGCACCGTCGGCTGGTCCGCATTCGCCGTCCTCCTAACCATCTACTCCGCCACTCTCGCCCCTTCAGTCACCTGGTGGGACTCCGGCGAGCTGATCGCCGCGGTGCACTCGCTTGGAATCCCCCACCCTCCCGGTACGGCGTTGTACGTGATAGTGGGGAAAGTGTGGGGGATGGTCACCTGGCCGCTCGACTACGCGGTCAGAATCAATCTCCTCTCGGCGGCCGCGACCGCGACGGCCGTCGCAATATTCGGATCGATGCTCGCGCGGTGGACCCGGGATCACATTGCCGGATTCGCGGCGGCGATATGTGCTGGCGCGGCGTCGAGCGTGTGGCGTAACGCGAACGAAGCCGAGGTGTACGCGCTCGCGCTGCTCGGCTCGGCGCTGATCCTGTGGGCTGCCGATCGAGCCGGCTCTGCGGACACAAGCTCGCCGTGGCGATGGATCCTGCTGTGCGTGTACGCGTGCGGGCTCTCGTATTCGCTGCACCTCGCGGCGCTCGTCGCCGTACCCGCCGCAGTCATGCTGATCGCGCCGGAGCGTCCACGGCTCAACGTCTCACGCATCACGCAGATCACAGCGGTAGCGGCGCTCGGCGTTTCGGTGGTGCTGTACCTCATCGTCCGCGCGCAGCACGACCCGTGGGTCAACCAGGGGAATCCCGCGACGTGGTCCGCATTCGTGGACGTGCTGGGCCGAGAGCAGTATCCGGATGCCGGCTTCTGGTCGCGACAGGCGCCGCTGTATCTGCAGATCGGCAACTGGTTCGAGTACGCCGACTGGCAGTTCGCGCTCGGTCTTCATCCGTCGCCTCCGCCGTCGCTTGCGCGCACGTCGGTCACCGTTTTCTTCGCCGCGCTCGCACTGTACGGAAGCTTCGCTCATCGCGCGCTGGACCGGCGAAGCTGGCGCGCGCTTGCGGCGCTGTTCGCGACCGCGTCGCTCGGAGTGATTCTTTACCTCAACCTCAAGGCCGGCCCTTCGTTTGGTGAAGGCGTGTTGGCGGACGGAACCGCTCGCGAGGCGAGGGAGCGCGATTATTTTTTCGCGACCGCGTTCGTCGTCTGGGGGCTCTGGTCGGGTTTTGGGGCAGTCCGGGCGACTCAAGCCATGGCGCGGCGCGTACGGCACACGGCCCCGAAAACCATCCTGCGCCTCACGGGTATCGCTGTCGTGGCCTCACCCGTGGCAATGAACTGGAGTGCGGTGGATCGCCGCGCGGGCGCGGACGCGACCGCGGCGCGGAACAGCGCGCGCGAGCTGCTCGGGCGTGTGCCACGTAACGGAATTCTGCTGGCAGCGGGGGACAACGACACGTATCCGCTATGGTACGCGCAGCGGGTCGAAAAACTCCGCACCGATGCCACCGTCGTCACCGTGCCGCTGCTGGCAACCGCATGGTATCGGCACGAGCTCGCGCGCCGGCATTCGCTGATCGATTCTGCCGGCGCCGGCAACTGGCGCGGGCTGAGCGGCACGCTCGAGGAAGTTTGTGCGTCCGCTCGTGCGCGCAGCCGGCCGATACTGGTAGCGCCAAATGTTGCCGCTCGTACATTGCCGTGGAGTTGCGTGGCATCTCCTCCACTTTGAGCTGAGACCGAATAACCGATGCTACGTCGAATTGCTGCTGTCGCGTTCTGTCTGATGCCCTGTGCTGAGCTCGTCGCTCAGAATCCTGCGTCATCGGGACATGCCGTGTTGCACGGCGTAGTCGTGGACAGCGTCCGCGGCGGGTTTCTGCGCGGCGCGACAGTGGGACTGCTGGGGCCGTCCCGCATGACGTTTACGGATTCGCTGGGCCGGTTCCGGATCGACAGCATTCCGCCGGGAGAATATCAGGTCGCGCTGTACGATCCGCTGCTCGACACGTTGTCTCTCGGTGTCGTCTCGCCACCGACGCGCTTCGCCGCGGGGGACACGGTGACTCTGATGCTGGCCGTGCCATCACAGCTCGCGATCGTCACCGCGAAGTGCGGGCCCCCGCGGAGCGCGGAAGAGGATCGCGCTCTGTTCGGACAGGTGCTCGACGCGGCCACTGAGCAACCAGTCGCCGGAGCGCGGGTGAATTTGAACTGGACGGACCTCACGATCAGCGAAAGGATCGGCGTGCGCAGCGAGCCGCGACGGCGGCAAGCCGAGTCGGATGCGCGCGGCTATTACAAGATTTGCGGACTTCCGCCCGAGCTCACAGCGGAAGCGTTCGTGCAGCGCGGAGCCGACAGCACGGGGAAGGTGCAGATCGCTTTCGGTGACGCTCTCCTCGGCCTGGCGACGTTCCTCCTGCCGGGATCGAACAATGCCGCGGCAGGTGACACCATTGTCCGGCCCGGTGCGCCGACAGGGATCGCGTCCATCTCCGGGACCGTCATGGATGGCGACGGCAAGCCGATAGAAAACGCGCACGTTTCCGTCACCGGCGGCAACAATGCGGCGACGACCGATTCGAGCGGAGCCTTCACGCTCGCCGGCCAGCCGTCGGGAACTCATGCGATGGTGATACGCCGGTTGGGCTACATGCCGGTCGAACTGGCCGTCAATCTCTCTACGCTGAGGAAGAACGAGGTCGCGGTCCACATGGAGCAGTACGTGCCGGTACTCGCCGCTGTCGTCATCGAGGGCAACCGCCAGGCGGCGCTCGATCGGATCGGATTCACGCAGAGGAAGGCTCGCGGCACCGGGCGATACATCGAGCGGGCGTACATCGAGCGACGCAACGCTTACAGACTCTCGAATCTTGTGGAGAACATCCCGGGATTACGACGCCCCGGGGATGGGTTCGGCGGTACATGCACGACGTACTGGGTGGACGGAGTTCAGTGGCGTGGCGGTACTCCGGAGGACTTCATCATGCCCGACGAGATCGAAGCGATCGAAGTGTATTCGCGCGGGTTCACGCCTGGTGAATTCCAGACGTACGACCGGTGCGCGACGGTCGCTGTCTGGACGAGATGGAAGCTGCGGTTGTAACGATTATCGCTGCCCGCTGAAGGTCGACGCGTACCCCAGAATCCGTCATGAACAGCCGGCTGACACGGACAGTTGAGCTTGGCTTTCTCCTCGCACTGGGGGCGCCCGCCCTCGCGCAGGAGCCGCAACGGACTTCTTTCGCGACGGTGCAGGGCTTGGTCGTCGACAGCTTGCGCGGTGGCTTCGCGAGTGGTGCCGGGCTGAGGGTAACCGGCACGGCGCGTT
>JBKJKB010000385.1:0-2832 GCA_046597675.1 Gemmatimonadaceae bacterium | reverse complement strand
TCTACGTAGTAGAATGCCCCGCTGTGGAGCAGCCAGATCTGGCCGAGCGAGCCTGGCGCCGCGTCCCTGGACTGTTCGAGATTCCGGTCGAGCCAGTTGAAGAGCAGGGAGTTGCCCACCCACATGATGCCGGCGATGACGTGTATCCAGCGGGCAACGAGGTCAACCAACTCGACTGCATACGGAGTCATGCGTTCGGGCTCACGTGATTTCTCCAGAGGCTGTCGCGAAAAGGTACGCGCCTTCATCTTTGCCGACAACGTATGACCTAACGCAGGCGGGAGGCATGGCTCTGTTCGTTAGACTAGCGCGCACGCAATCTCAGACAAGTTCACTTGACTGACCATCTGCTCGACCGGCTTCGCGCTACCCTCGGCTCCGCCTACACCTTCGAAAGAGAGATCGGCGGCGGCGGGATGTCGCGGGTTTTTGTCGCGGACGAGAATCGGCTAGGCAGGAAGGTCGCGGTCAAGGTCCTCATGCCTGATCTCGCTGCCGGGGTGAGCGCCGCGCGCTTCGAGCGGGAGATAAAGCTCGCCGCCGGATTGCAGCAGGCGAACATCGTTCCTTTGCTCGCCACTGGCGACGTGGACGGGCTGCCGTACTACACGATGCCGTTCGTGGCGGGGCGCTCGCTGCGCGAGCTCCTTACGACAGCAGGCGCGATGTCCATCTCTCAGTCGGTGTCGATACTGCGCGATGTGGCCCGCGCTCTCGCGTACGCGCATGAGCACGGCGTGGTGCACCGCGACATTAAACCGGATAACGTGTTGCTCTCAGGCGAGGCCGCCGTGGTGACCGACTTCGGGATCGCGAAGGCGTTGTCCGCTTCACGAATCGAAGGGTCCGGCGGCACTCTTACGCAGTTGGGGACATCGATCGGCACGCCGGCATATATGGCTCCGGAACAGGCCGCGGGAGATCCGGCCGCCGACCATCGGTCTGATCTGTATGCGTTTGGGTGCGTCGCGTACGAACTGCTCTCGGGAGCTCCGCCGTTCGTCGAGCGCCAGCCGCATCAACTGTTCGCCGCTCATATGGCCCAGAGGCCCGTGCCACTGGCACAGAAACGGAGCGATGTGCCGGCAAATCTCGCGGTGCTGGTGATGCAATGTCTGGAGAAGGATCCGGCAAAGCGGCCGCAAGCCGCACGGGAAATCCTTCAGGCACTCGATACCGTGATCACCGCCGGCCACGCGGCACCCGCGCCGGGCCGTCGGCGCTGGGCCATTGCCGCCGCCGCGGGGACGATCGCCGCGGTAATCGCGACGGCGCTGTTTTTCGTTCTCGAGTCGCCGAGCGGGGGCGCTGGTGCAGGCAAGGAGATTCGCTCGGTCGCCGTCGTCCCTTTCGTCATCACGGGCGATGACACGGCGTCCGCCTACTTCGCCAACGGAATGAGCGACGAGATCGCCGGCGTACTGGCCAAGGTGCCCAATCTGCGCGTTGCGTCGCGCCGCTCGGTGGACATAGTGTCGGCAAGACAGTTATCCCCGCAGGACATGGGGAAGGAGCTCGGCGTCGAGTCATTACTCGAAGGAACAGTGCGCAGGGTGGGCGACCAATTGCGTGTCAGCGCGCAGCTCACCAGCACTACGGACGGGATCGTTCGCTGGTCCCAGTCATACGATCGCACGGCGAGCGACGCGTTTCAGCTGCAGGATGATATCGCCGGGGCGATCGCCAGCGAAATGCGGCTTGCGCTCGGCGGAGAGGCGCTCGCTTCGGCGCGCGCGGGCCGCACGGTGAATCCCGAAGCTTACGACCTTTACCTCCGTGGCCGGTACGCGTCCCACGCCGGAACCGAAGCCGGGCTTCGTCTGGCGCTCGACTATTATCAGCGCGCTCTCGCGATAGATCCGCGCTTTGCCAAGGCACAGGCCGGCGTCGGTTTTATCTGGCTCTTTCTGGCGGACGCGTACGTTTCTTCAGCCCAGGCTTATCCTCTCGCTCGCGAGGCCGCGCGGCGCGCTCTTTTACTCGATAGTCTCCTGGCCGACGCACACGCCGTTTACGGGTACGCAGTCTCGGCATTGAGCTGGTCCCTGGCAGGACTCCCTTCGCTCCGCCGCGCCATCGAGCTCGATCCCAACTCCGCCGACTGGCTGTTTTTGTACAGCCAGACCCTTTGCGTGATGGACAGCGACGATTGTAGTGGGGGAGTCAGGGAAATGCGACGGGCAGTAACGCTCGATCCCCTCTCTCCGCTACTGCGTTGGGGGCTGGCGCAAACGCTGTACTTCGCGGGGCGCTACGAAGAGGCAGTCGTCGCCCAGCGAGCGCTTCGTGAGGTGGATCCCAACTTCTTCTATATCGACGATTTCGGCGCGGCAAGCTTACGCGAGAAGGGAGAGCTTGAGCGCGCGCTCGAGCAGTACCTTGCGGCACAGCGCCTCTCCGACGTTCCGTTATTCGGGCTCGCCGTGACATACGGCAGGATGGGACGAGTCGATGAGGCAAGGCGCATGGCGCTGGAGTTGGAACGCATCCGTGAGACGAAGCAGGTATCGCCGGATGCCATCGCGATGATTTATGCGAATACCGAAAATCCTGACCGTGCTTTGGAGTGGCTCGGCCACGCCCGCCGCGAGCGGTCCGCGATCTACCCGGCGATACTCCTTCTGAGGGAATACGCACCGCTCTGGGAAGATCCGCGCTTTGTCGCGCTCGTGCGTGAGTTGCGGGCCGGGCGATAGAGGTCAGCCCGCCTCTACGTTCTTCCCCGCATAATCTTCACGAATGAACGCCCGCGAAACTCGTCGGCGGTAAGACCCGTCATCTTCAGCGCTTCTTCTTCCGTAATCGCGCCTGAGTTGATCCCGCGGAGGAAGA
>JBKJKB010000167.1:0-2712 GCA_046597675.1 Gemmatimonadaceae bacterium | reverse complement strand
GCTGCCGATCGCGAAACAAATTGCGGAGGCGCTCGCAGCCGCGCATGAGCAAGGCATCATCCATCGCGATCTCAAGCCCGCGAACATCAAGGTGCGACCCGACGGGACGGTGAAGGTCCTCGACTTCGGCCTGGCCAAGGCATTGGATTCGAACGCCGGGTCCAGCGCGACCGCGGTAAACTCGCCGACGTTGACATCGCCGAGCATGATGACCGGTGTCGGCGTAGTGCTCGGCACGGCGGCGTACATGTCGCCCGAGCAGGCGAAGGGTCGTCCGGTGGATAAGCGCAGCGACGTGTGGGCGTTCGGCTGCGTGCTCTTCGAGATGTTGACCGGACGTCGCGCGTTCGACGGCGAGGATGTGGCAGACACCCTCGCATTCATTCTGACCAAAGAACCCCAGTGGACCGCGCTGCCCGCAAACACTCCGCCATCGATCCGGAGGCTGTTACGGCGGTGCCTCGAGAAAGACCGCAAGCATCGGCTCGCTGATTGCGCCGACGCCTCGCTGGAGATCGACGACGCGCTCGTCCCCGGTGAAGCATCGTTGAGCGTTTCGGTCTCGACAGCAGGGAGCAGCCGACGCGCTTTCCGTTGGGGTATCGGCGGCATTCTCACGGGCGCCGCCGTCGTCGCCGGTGCCATTGCGGGATGGAACGCTTGGCGCTTGCCGGTACCCGCTCAACCGATTCGCTTTGTTGTCACGCCACCTGAGTCTGAAGTGTTTGCCGTCGCCCACCCATTTCTGGCAATCTCGCCGGATGGGCTCCGCCTCGCATTTGTCACGGGAAAGGGCCGCTCCGCGAATCGCCTGTGGATCCGTTCGCTCGTCTCGTTGACCGCCAGTGAAGTTCAGAACACGGCCGGGGCGATCAGCCCGCTGTGGTCACCCGACGGCCGCTCCATCATCTTCTCGGCCTCTCTTTCGTCGTCGACCGGCGATTTCGGACGGCTGCGTAAAGTGGATGTGGCTGGTGGGCCCCCGATAACCCTTGCGGAAGTGGGCATCCCAGGCGCCTGGAGCAGAGACGGAGTCATTCTCTTCAGAGGCCGGGACGGCCGTATCTACCGTGTCGCAGACAAGGGCGGAGACGTCGTCCCTGTGACAACTTTCATTTCCCCGGCGGAGACACGTCACCAACCCGAGTTCTTCCTTTCAGACCAGCGGCGCTTTGTGTTTCAAGCGCGTCAGGGGAACCGGTCGGAGGGAGTGGCGTTTATTGGGTCGCTCGACTCTCCAGTGCGTACACAGTTACTTGACAACGTCGCAACCGTCGCCTATTCCCAGGGCTACCTTGTCTTCCAGCGAGGCCGGACCCTGTTTGGTCAGCGGTTTGATATCGAGAGCGGGCGGCTGACGGGCGAGGCGGTACCGGTCGCGGAGAACGTCGACGATGTGGCGTTCGGCCGAGGCGCCTACGCGCTTTCTTCCAATGGCGTGCTCGCCTATCGCAACGCGGTACGCACCGACTCGAGCCGTCTCACCTGGTTTTCGCTCGATGGCGAAGGGCTCAGCTCACTGGCGTTGCAAGGCAGTTACGATATTACGCGCCGACCGAATCTGTCGCCGGACGGACAGCATCTGGCCGTCACGCGAATCGAGGGCCAGGGTCGTAGCGACGTCTGGGTGATCGACCTGGAGCGTGATCTCCCGACTCGATTTACGTTTGATTCATCATCTGATTCGCCCGTCTGGTCCGCCGACGGCAGCCGAATTGTTTTTACGTCGCGTCGCAAAGGCAGTGGTGATCTTTACCAGCGGAACTTCCGCGGCGCCGGCGAAGACGAATTAGTCTTCGAGTCGCCCGATTCCAAAACACCGCACGCCTTTTCTCCCGACGGCAAATTTCTGCTCTTTGGCCAGAGTCCGGAAGGCAACCCTGAGATCTGGGCTTTGCCCCTCACCGGCGACCGTGAGCCGTTCCCTCTCGTCAAGACCGGGTTTCCTGCCGGCTATGCAGCGTTCTCACCCGACGGTCGCTGGTTTGCGTATTGTGAAGGCAACTCTGATGCCGGCGATCAGGTGTATGTGCAACCCTTTCCACCGACCGGCGAACGCACTCAACTGTCGACAACGACCGGCTCGTCACCGCAGTGGAGCGCCGACGGCAAGGCCGTGCTGTATTCAACCGTCGAGAATCGCATGATGAAGGTCGATGTAAGGGTCGAAGGCTCCAGTCCTCGCGCCCGCGTCCCTCAAGACTTGTTCGCGGCTCCGACCACATTCATCCACCGTGCAGCCCTGTTCGATTCGCCGCGCGCGCGGGTGCTGCTACCGGTGTCCCGTGAAGAGGTCGCCGCCCCACCGATCACAGTTGTCGTTCACGCGCTCGAGGAACTCAAGCGAGTGCTGTCAACGAAATGATCGACCTTCTGATTGGTTCCTATCGAATCGCCGACAAGCCTGGTGCCGGGTAAACCACCGTGCGGGAGCGCGCCCCAGACTGGCGCCCCTTGCTCACCAGGAACGCGCAGGACTCGCGAGGTCCGGCTAGCTCCTTGAAAGGGTGGTATAACGGGCCGCGGAATGTAACGAGTCATGCGAGCGGTAGGAACTTGGCACTGGGAGGCGGTAACACTATGAGACAGGCATCAATGCGGCGATTTATTTCGTCGAAGTTCGTAGCCATGGCGGCGGTCGCGAGCGTAATTGCTGGCGGCGGATACGTACTTCGACGAAATGAATCGCCTCATTGATGCCTGTCTCATAGT
>JBKJKB010000035.1:0-4211 GCA_046597675.1 Gemmatimonadaceae bacterium | reverse complement strand
CTTGGCGGCGGTTTTTTTTGCCGGCGCCTTCTTGGCCGCTGCTTTCTTCGCCGGCGCCTTCTTCGCGGCCGGCTTCCTGGCTACGGGCTTCGCCTTGTGTGCCGGAGCCGAATGCTTCGCTGCCGGCTTGGAAGCCGACGACTTCGCCGGAGCAGAGGGGCGCGATGGACTCGACGACTTGCGCTTGCCGTGGTGCTCCTCGACTTGGCGGATGAGCTTGTCGGCTTCGTCCTGCGTCATCTGGCCGCGGCGCACCATGTACTGCACGAGGTCGCGCGCGCTTTCGGCGACAAACCCGGTGAGTCCGGCGGCCGCGCCGATCACGTCCTTCATGGCAGCGGCCATCTTGCTGCCGGCTTCGAGGCTGATCTCCTGTGCCTTCGCCGTCATTTCCGCGACGGTGTCGCGAACATCCTGACCGCGGTGACCGGGGCTGCGACGCGGGGGGATCGGCGGTGCGCCGGGAACTGCTGGCGCTGCGGCGGGGACTACTGGAGCTGTTGGGGCGGAGGCTTTGTCAGCCATTCCTTTATAGTATGAGAGGGTGGTTGGCCGGGCTGGTGACTAGTGACTAGTGACTGGTGACTAGTGACTAGTGACTAGGGGACTGCAAACCGAGGTGAGGTTGAGCGGGCGTAAGTTTATGTCGCTACGGTAGCTACGCAAGTGACCAGACGTTCTTTGTGAAGGGGTAGGAATTGGGGTCAAATTAGCCATTTTTAGCACCTCTATAGCGTCACTATCAAGGCAGTAAGCCGTCATTAAGGCCAGTAACGCGGGGTTTTGGCATCTTTTCCGACGGCGCGCTTCCGAACGAATTTCGCTGAGAGTTGACGAGATGCGTCAACGGCGTCCGCGGCTCGCGGGCTGTCAGCGTCGGCGCTGTTGCCGCGGGGCTTCGCAACTCGTCCTCCGTTGTGACTCTCGCACGCGCACCGGTCTCGCCGAGTCTTTCAGCGATCCAATCGCAGCGTTACACTAGCGCTATGGACCAAACCGCAGTCGCCGCGCAGCCGCAGTACGAAGATCCCGACGCCGCCATTATCGCGCGGGTTCTCGACGGCTCGAAGGACGCGTTCGCCCTCCTGATTGCGCGCTACAGCGATCCGCTCTACCGCCACGCGCTCGGCATGACCGGCAGTCCCGACGTCGCCGAAGACATTCTGCAGACGTCGTTCATCAAGGCGTTCCAGCACTTGGGCGAAGTGCGCGGGCGGTTCGACGCGTGGGTTTTCCGGATCGTCGCGAACGCGTGCAAGGACTGGCTCAAGAACATTCGTCGAGGTCATCTCAGTTACGATGAGGACGACCAACCGTCTTCTCTTACGACACCCGATGAGGAGATGGATCGCAGCGAGCTGCGCGGGGATCTCGAGGGTGCGCTCTCCTCGCTGGCGCCGTCACTCAGGGAAGCGTTCGTGATGAAGCATGTCGAGGGGAGATCGTACGAAGAGATGGCCGTGCTGCTGGAGACGACCGTCGGCGCGTTGAAGATGCGAGTGCATCGGGCGCGGGAAGCGCTGCAGGCGCTGCTGGAGGGCAAATACGCATGACCGGACACGGTGAGGGATGAGAGCAATGGATGACAAGAAGAACGACAAGACCGCGGAGCAGGGAAAGTCGGCGGTATGGGACAAGATCAACGACGAAGCCGAGATGCTGCGAAGCCGGACGACGCCGGTTTACATGAAGCAGAGGATCATGGACGCGCTGCCGGAAGCCCCGGAGCCGGCCAAACCCTGGTACAAGAGGGTGCTGGACAAGTAAGGGGGGAAGTCTCGGGCTGGCGCTGACGTGCTGAAATAGGCGCCGGTCACGGTTAGCCGCCGAGCAGCTCCGCGGCGTTCGTCTTGGCCACACCAGGATGGTACCGAACGAATCCCGAAAGCATAAGATCGACCGGTCCGAATCACCCGCTAGGCGCGGCGATTCGTGACTCGGTGCAACAGTCCGGCGAGGGGCGGTTGCACTGAGGCCTAACGTGCGGCGTGACTACTTGCCTGCAGGGCGCCGAGGTCGCCAGTGTATGGGTATGCCAGCACGAGAGAAGCAAGGGTGGTCGGCTCACGCAGTGCGGGAGCTCATCGCGGCCGCACCGCGCAAAACCCCGCGGTATGAAGTGGTGGACGGGGAGCTGCTGGTGACGCCTTCGCCTGCGCCGCCACACCAGCTGGCAGTCGGCCATGTCCTCGTCGAGCTCGCGTTGTATCTCCGCGAGCAGCCGGTGGCGGTGGTGCTCACGTCTCCTTCCGACATCGAGGTAGAGCCGGAGCAGGTGACACAGCCGGACATTTTCATCATCAGCAACCACGAGATGGACCGGATCACGCGGGACGGTTTCCCGGCGCACGATCTGCTGGTCGCGATTGAAGTGGTGTCACCTTCTTCCGCGCGATACGACCGGGTCACGAAGCGCGCGCTATACCACCGGCGCATACCGGAATACTGGATCGTCGATGTCGACGCGCGTGTGATCGAGCGGTGGCGGCAGGGCCACGACCGCCCGGAGATTCTGACCGCGACGCTCGAATGGACTCCGGATGGGGCGACGCGGCCGTTCACGCTGGATCTCCGCTCATTGTTCGCCAGCGCCTGGCGGGAGCAGTAAGAAGCGGGATGGCTAGTCAGCGATCGCCGGTCGTCAGTATCTTACTGCAACCGAGGGCTGGCCCATGCGAGAACTGCTGTCCGACATCGTAATCCATCGCGGCCTCGCCAGCCTCCCCGGCTGGTCGCGGAAGGGCGACGCGATCACGAAGACCTACCAGTTCAAGACCTTCCCCGCGGCGATCTCATTCGTCAGTCGCGTGGCCGAGGCCGCCGAGACGGCGGATCACCATCCCGACATCGACATTCGCTACACGAAGGTGACGTGCACGCTGAGCACGCACGACGCGGGCGGGATCACGCAGAACGATCTGGACCTGGCGGCGGAGATCGAGTTTGCGGAGCAGGGATGACGGGAGTTGTCAGGGATCAGTGATCAGGTATCAGGCAGGGTCCTCAAGCGGCCGCTTGTGCCGTTCCGCAGCGCCCTGATCACCGATCACTGATACCTGTTACCTGCACCCGTATATTTGAAGAATGAGGACTTCGCGCTCGTCCCGGACATCCTTGAACCGCCTGATCGACGACGTCGGCCCGGTGGACCAGGTCGGTATCGACGAGCGCGTGGCCAAGTTCACGACCCGCAGCATCAAGAAGGGCTCGAAGTTGTGGGGGCTGAAGACCGCGGTGTCGATGGTCGACCTCACGACGCTCGAGGGGAAGGACACCCCCGGCAAGATCGCGTCGCTGTGCCAGAAGGCGAGAGCGCCCAGCCCGGATCCGGAAGTTCCCTCGGTCGCGGCGGTGTGCATCTATCCGTTGCTGGTCAAGCACGCGCGCAAGCTGCTCGCCGATACATCCATCAAGGTCGCGTCGGTGGCGACGTCGTTTCCATCGGGCCAGAGCTCGCTCAAGCTCCGGCTGCAGGAGGTCAGGCAGGCCGTGTCCGACGGCGCCGACGAAGTGGACATGGTGATCAATCGTGGACTGTTTCTCTCCGGCGAGCTGGACGCGGTGCAGGACGAGATCGCCGCGGTCGTCGAAGCGTGCGGGGAATCGACGCTCAAGGTGATCCTCGAGGTGAGCGAGCTGGAGACCTACGACAACATCCGCGCGGCTTCGATGCTCGCGATGCGCGTGCTGCGCGCCGACGATTTCATCAAGACGAGCACGGGCAAGGCGTCCGGCAGCGCGACGCTGGCCAATACGCAGGTGATGCTCGAAGCGATCCGTGATTTCTACCTCGCGACGGGCACCCCGATCGGGATGAAGCCCGCGGGCGGGATCCGCACGGCCAAGCAGGCGCTGCACTATCTCGTCGCGGTCAAGGAAACTCTGGGCGATGCGTGGCTCAACCCTTCACGCTATCGCTTCGGAGCGAGCTCACTGCTCAACGATCTGCTCCGCCAGATCGAGAAGGAAAAGACCGGCGCATACCAGGCGCCCTACTACTTTACGGAAGCCGCGGAGAGCTACTGACATGACATCGACCAGGCCCATCACGCGTCCGGGCGCTGCCGGCGGGAGCTCGATCCCGCAGCTCATATTCGGCGACCTCTGGGAATACGATCCGGCGCCCGAGACAGCCAACCCGCGCCTGCGAAATCGGTACGGGCTGTTCATCGGCGGAAAATTCGTCTCTCCCAAGTCGGGCAAATACTTCG
>JBKJKB010000026.1:0-2509 GCA_046597675.1 Gemmatimonadaceae bacterium | reverse complement strand
GAGGGAAGGACACCTCGCGCACGCCGGCCACAAGCCGTCTGCGGACCTGCAGCCGATTTACGACCGGCACTCCGCCATACTCGGCGAAGGCGCGCTGGACTTCACGCTCGATCTGTTTCGCTCTTCGGCCGCTGCGTCCGAGGAGCGCCGGTCCGCGGGATACCTGCTCGAGTGGCAGATCGAGACGCAGGCCGCGCGCGAAGTCGTGACGCTCGATGAGCGCGAAGTCGCGTGGGAGAACGCAGCGGTCATAGACGTGGCAGGAACACGGCGGATCCCGTACCAGCGGGCATCCATCGAAATCGCCAATACCCGGCACAGGGCCGAGCGCCTCGCGATAGACGACGCGCGCGCGCTCACGGCCGAGGCGGATCATGCGCCGCTGCGGCTCGAGCGGATCCAGCGGGAGAAGGGATTCATAGAGGAGCTCGAGATCGCGACGACCTACATCGAGACCTTCGAGGCGGTCACGGGAATCTCCCTGCCTGGACTCGGGGCGCAGTGCGCCGATTTCATTGCGTCCACGCAGGCCATGTGGGACGACACGCTCCCGTACTTTTTGCGGCGCACGCTGCACATCGCCCCCGGCGAAGCGACCCGCGCGGACGCGCTCGCCCTGTTCCGGGGAAAGGAGTTCGACGCGGCGTTCCCCGCGGGCGATCTCGAGCCTTCCATTCGCAGGAATGCGGCGGAGCTCGGAATCGATCCGTTCGCGGGTGGGCGAATCACATTCGATCTGGCGGAGCGCGAGGGAAAGGACTCACGCGCTTTCTGTGCGCCCGTGCGCGTCCCCGAGGAGGTTTACCTCGTGCTCAGACCGCATGGCGGAGTGACCGATTACACCACGCTGCTGCACGAGCTTGGCCACGCCCTGCATTTCGCGTACGCCGACCCGCACTATCCCTTCGAGTACCGCTGGCTAGGCGACAATTCGGTGACCGAAGGCTACGCGATGCTGTTCGACCATCTCATGCAGGACCGTCGCTGGCTGTTGCGGTACACGGGACTCGGCAAAAACAACATGGGCGAGTTCGTGCGGCTGGCCGCGTTCGAAGAGCTCCATTTTCTCCGGCGATACTGCGCGAAACTCCTGTACGAGCTGGACGTTTATGGCGGCAGAACGACTTGGGAGGCACTCCCTGACCTGTACGTGGAAACCCTTTCGACCGCTACGGGTTTCACATATCGGAGCGCCGACGCGTTCATCGACCTCGACCCCCGGTTCTATTCTTCGCGATATCTGCGTGCGTGGCAGCTTCAATCCATTCTGGCACATTCGCTCGTCAGCCGGTTCGACGAGGACTGGTTCCGCAACCCCTCGGCGGGGCCATGGATCGTCGAGAGCCTGCTGGCCGAAGGACAGCGCGAGACTGCGACGGAGCTTGCCCTCCGCGCATCCGGTGCGGAGCTGTCCTTCGACCCGCTTGTGCGCGCCATCGAGCGCGGGTTGACCGGCTGACGATGCTGACGTCCGGACGCGCTCAGAAGAGCCTGGTGATCATTCGCGACATCCTCCACGCGTCACTCAACGCTACGGACCCGGACGAGCTGCTCCATTTTGCCCTCGAGCGCGTGAGCCCGGCGGTGGACGCGAGCTTCGCATCGATTTACCTGATCGACGGCGCATCCGAAGTCATGCGGTTGGCCGCGGCGTACAACTGGCCGGAGCGGTTTCGCCCTGTGCTCGGCGACGTCCGCGTCAGGATGCCGTTCGGACCCAGCGGGCAAGCGGCGAGCGAACGTCGCGTGGTGCGCGTAGAGGACGTATTCGCGGATCCGGAGCTCGAGGATTGGCAGGAGGTCGCGACCGAGCTCGGGTTCCGCGCGATCATCGCGCTCCCGCTCGTGGCAAATACCAACGTCCTCGGAGTGCTTACGTTTTACTTCAGTGACCGGTCCCGCATTGCAGAGGAGTCGCTCGACCTGATGAACATCGCCGCCGATCAGATCGCTGCCGCCGCCGAGAAGACATTGCTTTCGGCAGCATTGCGACGCGCGGAATCCGCGCTCGCGGACGCCGAGTCGGATCGGGAGCGCGCCGTCGAAGCGCAGCCCATGCCGAAGGAGCCATGACCACTGCGGCGCGTGCAGTGACTTCCGGGGACGAGCGTCGCGGCGTGCTGCTTGGCGGAGTCGCGGCTCTGCGCAGGGAAGTGGCCAAGTCGATAGTCGGGCAGGAGGAGGTGCTCGACGAGATTCTGATGGCTGTTCTCGCCGGGGGGCACGCGCTTCTCGTCGGCGTGCCCGGACTGGCCAAAACGCTGATGATCAGATCCATCGCGAGCGCGATGCATCTCGAGTTCCGCCGCATCCAGTTCACGCCGGACCTCGTGCCGTCCGACATCACCGGCACGGAGCTGATGGAAGAAGACCAGGCGACTCATGCGCGGGCATTCCGATTCGCGCGGGGTCCCGTCTTCGCCAACATCGTGCTCGCGGATGAGATCAATCGGGCGCCGCCTCGAACGCAGGCCGCTCTGCTGGACGTGATGTTCCTGCATCGCCTCCA
>JBKJKB010000014.1:0-5395 GCA_046597675.1 Gemmatimonadaceae bacterium | reverse complement strand
CGTTTGTAGTTGGCAGTTACCAGTCACTAGTCACCAGTCACTAGTCACGGTATTTCACTCTCCCCCGTCTGCGTGCTGATCGCCTGCCCCGTGTGACTCGAATACACCAGCGTGTCCGCCAGCGCCGGTGGGCCAATAACGCGGTGGTCGGGATAGATCAGCCGCATCCCGATCAGATGCACCACACCTGCGATCACGAAGCCGACGAACCACGCCCACTCGTACACGGACGTGGCCCATACTGGTGCATCGATCGCTCCGATCGCGCCGAGGAATCCCGGAAGGTTCGGCAGGATGCCGACAACCAGAGCGCCCACGGCCACGAGATTCACGCCACCCGTGTACTCGTACTGCTTGCCGCGGAGGAACAGCGCGTCCGGCCGCAGGATCCGTCGCCGGATAAGGAAGTAGTCCGCGATCATGATCCCGGCGACCGGACCGAGCAGCGCGCCGTAGCCGATTAGCCACGTGAAGATGTAAGCCGCGGCGTCGTTGTAGATCTTCCACGGGAACATCAGCACGCCGATCGCGGCCGTGATCATCGCCCCTTTCCGGAACGAAATCCTGCTGGGAGACATGTTGCTGAACGCGTTCGCGGGCGAGACGACGTTGGCCGCGATGTTCGTCGTCAACGTCGCAACCGTCAAACCGATCATCGAAATGATTACCATCGCCGGGCCACCGATTCGCGCGAGCAGTGCGATCGGATCCGAGATGCGCGTTCCGAAGATGACGACGGTGGCGTTGGTGACGGCAGCGCCGATGAATGCGAACAGCGCCATGGTGAGCGGAAGGCCTACTGCCTGCCCGACCACCTGGTCGCGCTGCGAGCGCGCGTAACGCGAGAAGTCGGGAATCGAAAGCGCCATCGTCCCCCAGAAAGCCACGGCGGACGTCAACCCTGCGCCAAGGATCCCCAGAGCAGGGCCGGTGCGTTCGGCAGCAGGCGCGGGGTTGGCGAGCATCGGTCCCCATCCACCCGCTTTGACCCAGGCCCACGCGAGCAGCGCGACGCCGATGATCAGCAGAAACGGCGATCCCCACGTCTCCAGAAACTTGATCGACTCCATTCCCCGCAACACGATCGCGACCTGTATCAGCCAGAAAATAGCGAAGCAGATCAGCTCGCCTGTACCGAGGCCGACCCACGCAGGGAGAACCGGCGGCAGCGACGCGATCTGTGGCCACAGCGCTTCCAGCAACTTGAAGATCGCGAATCCGCCGATCCACGTCTGGATGCCGAACCAGCCACACGCGACGATCGCCCGCAGCAGCGCGGGAATGTTGGCGCCAAGAACTCCGAACGCGGCGCGCGCAAAGACCGGGAATGGGATCCCGTACCGGGTGCCGGCCTCCGCATTGAGCGCGATCGGGAGCAGTACGATGAAATTCCCGATTACGATCGAGCCCACCGCGGCCTGCCAGCTCCAACCGCCATCGACGAGACTCGATGCGAGCGTGTAAGTCGGAATGCAGATCGCCATTCCCACCCACAGCGCAGCGTAGTTAACCCAGTTCCACGTGCGCTCATTCGCCGGGACCGGCGCGAGGTCGGCGTTGTACAAGCCCGGGTCGTACTGCCCGCCCGTGCCGATCTCGTAAGTCAGACTGGGATTACGGAATTGCTCGGTCTTCATTTTACCTCCGCCAGCGCGCGACGCATTCGCGCGGCACCGTCGTTGATTTCCGCTTCCGTCACGAGCATCGACGGAGCGATCCGGATCACGTTGCCGTACAGTCCTCCCTTGCCAAGCAGAAGGCCGTGGCGCTTCGCGGCCTCCATCAACTGGTTCGTCTTTCCCTTCGCCGGCTCCTTCGTCGTACGGTCCTCGACCAGCTCGATCGCCTGCATGAGGCCCATTCCACGAACGTCACCGATGAAAGCGAACTCTTCCTTGAACGATTCCAAATGTCCACGCAGCTGCCGTCCGCGCTCGGCGGAGCGTTTCGGAACGTTTTCGCGCTCCATGACATCGAGAGTCGCGCGCGTCGCCGCCATGGTGACGGGATTTCCGCCGAACGTAGAGATGGTGAGCCCGGTGAAAGCATCGGCGACTTCCGCGGTAGCGATCGTCGCGCCCACCGGCGCGCCGTTGGCGATCCCCTTGGCGAACGTCATGATGTCGGGCTCGACGCCCCAATGCTCGATGCCGCACCAGTGGTCGCCCGTCCGGCCGAACCCGGTCTGCACCTCGTCGCAGATGAAAACGCCGCCGTATTTCCGCACGATACCGACGGCGATCTCGAAATACTCCGGCGGCGGCGTGATGAACCCGCCCACTCCCTGAATCGGCTCCGCGATGAATGCGGCGGGATGACCGCTGGTCGTCGTCTGGATCAGCTCTTCGATGTCTTTCGCGCAGCGAACGCCGCACGAATCCGGCGCGAGGCCCAGCGGACAGCGATAGCAGTACGGCGACATCGCGTGCTTGATCCCGGCGACCTGCGTCGAGATCAGCCGCCATGGTGCATGCCCGGTGAGCGACAGCGCGTTGAGACTCCGTCCGCTGTAGCCGTGGCGCAGCGCGATGATCTCATCACGTCCGGTGAAGATCTTCGCCAGAAGGATGGCCGTCTCATCGGCTTCGGTTCCGCTGGTCGTGAAAAAGCTCTTCTGCAGCTTGCCCGGCGTGATCTTCGCCAGACGCTCGGCGACCTCGACGATCGGCTGGGTCGGATACAGAGTGGACGTGTGACCGAGCTGTGCCATCTGCTCTTCGACCGCCGCCGTGACTTCCGGATGACAGTGGCCCAATCCAACGGTGAGAATTCCGCCGAAGAAATCGAGATACTCCCGGCCATCGGCGTCCGCCACGCAGCAACCTTCGCCGCGCGTGAGGACGATCGACTCCTCGTAATAGTTCGCGACGCACGGAAAGAGAAACTCCTTGTGCTTGGCTCGCACGTCCGCGGCGCTGACCGCATTCCCGTTGGCGGGCTTCATGAGTAACTCGCCTCCGCCCCGGCCAACTCGTCAGCCGCGTCGAGCGGCATCGCTTGAGCCCGCTGCATCAATGGGTCGCCTCCCTCTCGATGAATTGCCCGCGCCCCAACGTACCTACGAACTGCCCGTCGCGCGCCTGAATCCTTCCTCTCACCGTTACGACGACTGGCCGGCCGATCCGGTCCCAACCTTCGTAGGCGTTGTAGTCGACCCGCGAGTGGCTGTCCGCGAGCGAGAACTTCCCGCGGTAATCAGGATCGTAAACCACGAGGTCCGCATCGCTGCCGACCTGCACCGCTCCCTTCCGTGGATACATCCCGAAGATGCGCGCTGCCTGCGTGCTGCACGAGTCGACCATCGCGTTGAGATCGATCCGGCCGGTTGCCACGCCGTACGTGTGGATCAGGTCGACGCGCTCCTGAATGCTTGATATTCCGTTGGGAATCCTCGTGAACGCGTCGCGACCCATCTGCTTCTGATCCTTGAAGCGAAAGGGCGCGTGGTCCGTGCCGACGGTGCTGATCGCGCGGGACTTGAGACCGTTCCAGAGCACGTCCTGGTTGCGTTTCTCTCTGAGCGGCGGTGACATGACGTACTTCGCGCCCTCGAACTCCCCGCGCGCAGCGTAGCTCTCGTCGAGCACGAGGTGCGGCGCGACCGCCTCGATCCAGACGTCCACGCCGCGGTACCTCGCCGCGAGCGCTTCACGCACCGCGTCGTCGCATGACGTGTGAACCGTGTAGACGTGGGTGCCGAGCAGTGCCGCGAATGAGCAGATGTGGTGCACGCCGCTCGCCTCGACGACAGGCGGACGTGACACGGCATGCCACTCGGGCCCCGTCTTGCCTTCCGCGAGCAGCGACTTCTGCATTGCGTCGATCGCTTCCGCGTTTTCACAGTGGGCCGTGACGATCACGCCGAGCTCGCGCGCGAGCTTCATGGCGGCGAAAAGGTCTTCATCGGACAGGTCGAGCGCGCCCTTGTAGGCCAGAAATACCTTGAACGACGCGACACCCGCATCGACGATCTTGCGGAATTGCTGGCGAGCCGATTCATCGAACCGCACGACGGACATGTGGAAGGTGTAGTCCATCGCGGAGATGCCGTCTGCTTTGGATTTCCACGTTTCGAATGCTTCCCACGGCTCGTCGGTGGGTCCGGGGCAGATCATCTCGATCACCGTCGTCGTCCCGCCCGCCAGCGCGGCCCTGCTCGCCGACTCGTAGTCGTCGGCAGCGTGGGTGCCCATGAACGGGAGGTGGATGTGCACGTGCGGGTCGATGAATCCCGGGAACACGTACTTCCCCGCGGCGTCGACGATCTCGAGCTCCTTCGGTGGCAGCGACTTGGCATCGATCGACGGCTCTATGCGCGTGATCGTCTCGCCCTCGCAGTACACGTCCGCCACGTAATCGTCCGTCGCGGTAATGATCCGCCCGCCGCGTATCAGCAGGGACATGCGAAGTTCAGAGTTCCGGGTGCATCGTGAGGTTGACCGCTCGCACGACTTCGAGTCCCGCTCCGGTCGCTACGCGCGCAAACTACGCGCGCTAAGACGCGACCTTCGGGGACCCGAAGCCGCGCGAGCTGTTTCCCGGGTGTGCGGCCGGAACTCCGAACGCCCAACGCCTGCCGTTCGCGCAGGCGGCCCATGCCCGCGCCGGCGTCCAGCCGGCGGTTCGCGCGCGGGGGAACGGCCGCGCTGACAGCTCCGCGACCACGGCCGGTACGGCCTACGGTTTGCCCGACCCCCGCATGAGTGCACTGGCAGGTTGGGCGGCTGGTACTCCCCGCAGGCCGCGTCTTAGCGCGCGCCGTTTGCGCGCGTAGCGGCCGGAGTGGGAGTACCAGCCGCCCAACCTGCGCCGCGCCAATCAAGGCAGCTGCTCGGTCATGTCGCCATAGGTGTCGGGCCGGCGGTCACGATAGAACTGCCAGGTGCGGCGGACCTCCTCGATCATGTCGAGATCGAGGTCAGCGATGACGAGCTCATCGTGGTCCTCGCTGCCGGTCGCGAGGAAATTGCCGCGCGGATCCACGAAGTAGCTCGTGCCGTAAAACTTGCCGATGTTCCAGGGCGCTTCCGTGCCCACGCGGTTGATGCAGCCCATGAAGTAGCCGTTGGCCACCGCGTGCGCCGGCTGTTCCAGCTTCCAGAGATACTGCGACAGGCCTTTCACCGTCGCGGACGGGTTGTACACGATCTCCGCGCCGTGAAGCCCCAGCAGACGCGCGCCCTCGGGAAAGTGCCGGTCGTAGCAGATGTACACGCCGATCTTCGCGTATCGCGTCTGGAAAGTCGGGTAGCCGAGGTTTCCGGGCTTGAAGAAGTACTTCTCCCAGAATCCCGACGTCTGTGGAATGTGGTTCTTGCGATACTTGCCGAGGTACGTTCCGTCCGCGTCGATGACGGCGGCGGTGTTGTAGTACACACCGGCCATCTCGCGCTCG
>JBKJKB010000010.1:0-4553 GCA_046597675.1 Gemmatimonadaceae bacterium | reverse complement strand
GGACGCTCGCGATCATCGACAAGCGGCGCCCGCGGGCGAACGTGTCCGAGGTCGTGAACGTCGTCGGAGAAGTGGAAGGGCGCGACTGTATTCTGGCGGACGACATGATCGACACGGCGGGCACGGTCTCCGAGGCCGCGCTCGCATTGAAGGAGCTGGGCGCGGGGGATGTGTACGTCTGTGCAACGCACGCGCTCCTGTCAGGCCCGGCCAAGGAGCGTCTCAGCAACGCTCCGATCAAGGAAGTGGTGGTTACGGACACGATCGCCATCCGGGAAGAATCGAAGTTCGACACGCTGACGGTACTGTCTGTGGGCGATCTGTTGTCCAAGGCCGTGCGGTTTATTCATTCCGAGCAATCGGTGAGTTCATTGTTCGACTGACACTGTTGATAGCTGGAACACTTTAGAGGTTTTATATGGCAACCGCACAACTCAACGCGACCCCCCGTAGCAGCTCCGGCAAAGGTCCTGCACGCACGCTCCGCTCCGCGGGACAGATTCCCGGAGTGGTTTACGGCCACGCGCGCGAGCCGCAGCCCCTCACGCTCGACACGCGCGAGTTCGAGAAGCTGCTCTCCCACATCTCCGCCGAGAGCACGGTCATCGAGCTGTCGCTCGGCGGACAGACGACCAAGACGCTGATCCGCGAGATCCAGCGCCATCCGTTCAAGCGCCAGATTCTGCACGTCGACTTTCAGGAGCTGGTGGCCGGCGAGAAGGTCCAGGTCAACATTCCGATCGTCCTGATTGGCATCCCCGAAGGCGTGCGCGCCTCCGGCGGCGTCATGGATCAGACGCTCCGCGAGCTGTCGATCCGCGTGGACCCGTCGGCGATCCCTGACCACATCGAGGTCGACGTCAGCGGAGTGCTGATCGGTCACTCGATTCACGTCAGCGAGCTGCAGCTTCCCGAGGGCGTCGAAGTTCTCAATGACGCCGAAGCGCCTGTGTGCGTCGTTGCCGCGCCTCGCGCGGTAGTCGAGGAAGCCGCCGCGGTCGCCGAGCCTGTCGAGGGCGCAGCAGAGCCCGAAGTGATCGCCCGTGGCAAGGAAGCCGAGGGTGAGGCTGAAGAGGAGAAGTGATTAGTAACTAGTGACTGGTGATTAGTGAATCACTCGCCACAGTCATGCGGCGGTTCGCTGTTCCCAGTCACTAGTCACCAGTCACCAGTCACGCCGTTGAAGGTGATCCTCGGCCTCGGTAACCCGGGGCGTGAATACGAAGCGACCAGACACAACGTCGGCTGGTGGGTGGTCGATCACGTCGCCGACGCCTGGCGGTTCGACCGGTGGAAGCGCGACGGGGACGCGGATGTCTCGTCGGGGATGATCGGGCGGACGCGCGTGCGGCTGGTGAAACCGCGGACGTACATGAATCTGAGCGGTATCGCGCTCCGTCCATGGGTTCGCAAAGCCTGGTGGGAACACTCGAAGGACCTCCTCGTCGTCGTCGACGAAGTCGCGCTCACCGTTGGGCGGTACCGGCTGCGCGCGCATGGCAGCGCCGGAGGGCACAACGGATTGAAGAGCGTGGAAGACGCGTTGGGCAGCCGCGAGTACGCGCGGCTGCGGGTGGGAGTGGGCCCCTCTCCCGAGCGGGCCGGCATTTACCGCGATCTCGCGAGTTTTGTCCTCGCGCCGTTCGCGCGCGATGAGGGTGACGTGATTGTCGAGTTGTTGCCGCGGCTCACCGAAACCGTGGACCTGTGGGTTCGAGAGGGTGTCGACGTGGCCATGAACGTTCACAACCGGGAAAAGAAGTAGCACATGCTCCGTCTCGGAATCGTCGGCCTTCCCAACGTCGGTAAATCGACGCTCTTCAACGCGCTCACGTCCGCCGCTGCCGACGCCGCTAACTACCCCTTCTGCACCGTCGAGCCGAACGTCGGCATGGTCGAGGTCCCGGACCTGCGGCTCAATCAGCTCACCGAGATAGTGAAGCCCAAGCGCACGGTGCCGGCGGTCGTGCAGTTCGTGGACATCGCTGGTCTCGTCAAGGGCGCGGCTGAAGGCGAAGGGCTCGGCAACAAATTCCTCGCCAACATCCGCGAAACCGACGCGATCGTGCACGTCGTGCGCTGCTTCGAGGATGAGGACGTGACGCACGTGATGGGATCGGTGAATCCGGTGCGTGATCGCGAGGTCATCGAGTTCGAGCTGGCGCTCGCGGATCTCGCCACGGTCGAGAAGCGGCTCGATCGCACCGCACGATCCGCGAAGTCCGGCGAGAAAGAGGCGGTGGCCGAGCTGCCCGTGCTCAAGCGCGCCTTCGAATTTCTGAAAGACGGGCGCGGGCTATGGGAAGCGAACCTCTCCGCAGAAGAGCGAGCGATTCTCGTCCCGCTCACTCTCCTTACCGCGAAGCCAGTGTTGTACGCGGCCAATGTCACGGATCACGAGCTTTCGGGGGATGAGGGGCCGCACCTGACGGCCCTGCGCTCGGCGATCGCCAAGAGCGGTGAGCATGCGCAGGTCGTTCCCTTCTCTGCACGCATCGAGGCTGAGCTGGCGCAGCTGCCGTTGGAGGACCGGACGGAGTTTCTGGAGTCGCTCGGTCTTCACTCGGCTGGTCTGGACAGGCTGATCCAGGGCAGCTACGAGCTGCTCGGCTTGCAGACCTACTTCACCGCGGGCGAGCAGGAAGTGCGCGCGTGGACGATTCATCGCGGCGACACGGCACCAAAGGCTGCGGGCGTGATCCACACCGATTTCGAGCGGGGCTTCATCCGTGCCGAGACCGTGGCGCTGGCGGATTTCCTTTCCAGCGGTGGGCTTAAGGAGGCGCGGGACAAGGGTCTCGTGCGCGCCGAGGGGAAGGAATACGTTGTCCAGGACGGCGATGTGATGCTGTTTCGCTTCAACGTCTGACCGGCGTGGGCCGTAACGCTTCAAAACAAGCACGTTGAGCAACGTGCGCGACCGGAGACATGCAGTCATGAATCGATTTTCCTTGTACGCACTGTTCCTGTGCCTGGCACTGTCGCAGGTGAGCGTCGCTGCGCAGGAGCCCGGCGCTCTCGCGGACAGCCTCGCGACCGGCAAGCCGCGTGTCTTCATTGACTGCGACGACTGCGATGACGATTTCCTGCGGAGCGAGATCGCGTGGATCGACCATGTCCGGGACCGCGCTGTGGCCGACGTGCACGTGCTGGTGACTTCACAGCGAACAGGCTCAGGGGGGCGGCAGTACACGGCCCACTTCATCGGCTTACGCGAGTACAGCGGCAAACAGGATACGCTGTCGTACTCCGCGCGGGTCGCGGAATCGTCCGACGAGACGCGTCGTGGAATCGCCGGCATTCTCAAGCTCGGCCTCGTCAGGTACGCCGCCCGGTCGGCGATCGCGCAGACGCTCTCCATTACGGCCAGACCCGGCGGGTCCGTGGCGACCGCGCGCCCCGTCCGTGATCCATGGAACCTGTGGGTGTTCCGTACGTCGGCGCGTGGATTTTTCAATGGTGAAAAAACGACCAAATTCGCCAACATATCCAGCAGCGTCTCCGCCAACAGGATCTCGGACGCCTGGAAGACGAACTTCGGTGTCAACCTGAATTACAACGAGAGCAAATTCACGTTTACGGACGGTCGCAAATTCAACAACTACAGTCGAGGCTATGGCGCCAATAGTCTGGTCGTCAAGAGTCTCGGCCCCCACTGGTCCGCCGGACAGCGCTCTTCCGTTTCGTCGTCCACTTTCCTCAACCAGGAGCTGGCGGCCCGTTTGGCGCCGGCAATCGAATACAACTTCTTCCCGTACTCGGAATCCACGCGCCGGCAGTTCACGGTCCAGTACTCCGCGGGGGTCAATCATTTCCGGTACGAGGACACGACCATCTACAACGAGATCCGGGAGACACGCGGAGACCAGGCGTTGATCGCTTCCTTCGACGTCAAGCAGCCCTGGGGGTCGGTTAGCACATCCTTCGAAGCAGCCGCATATCTGCATGATTTTTCCAAAAATCGACTCGTATTTTTCACCAACCTGGATTGGAGGCTCATCAAGGGCCTGTCGGTCAGCCTCTCGGGGAACGCATCACTGATTAGGGACCAGCTGCATATTGCCGCTGGGCAGCTCACCGACGAGGAGGTCCTGCTGCGGCGGCGCCAGTTGGCTACGTCCTACCGGTACTTTGCCTCTGTCGGCCTGAACTATTCGTTCGGCTCCATTTACAGCAACATCGTCAACTCCCGTTTCGGGGGCAGCAGCGGCGGCGGGACCGTCTTCTTCTTTTAACCAACCTCTCTTTTCATGACACCTGCAACGCAGCACGCCGGCGCCGACGCCCTGATTCAGATGGAAGACCAGTGGGGCGCGCACAACTACCATCCGCTGGACATCGTGATCGAGCGCGGCGAAGGCGCGTGGGTGTACGATGTCGAGGGGAAGAAGTATCTCGACTGCCTCAGCGCGTATTCCGCGGTGAACCAGGGCCACTGCCATCCGCGCATCCTCGAGACGATGTTGGAGCAGGCGCGCAAAGTGACGCTGACATCGCGTGCCTTCCGCAACGACCAGCTCCCGCTGTTCTGCAAGGAGCTGGCTGAGTTCTGC
>JBKJKB010000008.1:0-2594 GCA_046597675.1 Gemmatimonadaceae bacterium | reverse complement strand
GAGATCGGGACTGCTGGAGCTCGGGTCGTTGTGACGCGGATCGCCCAAGCCGCGTCCTGATGGCGAGGTTTGGTGAAAGCCCCTGTCGCGCGGCTAGCGGCGGGGGCTTTTCCCTGTTCGTAAACCCCGGCTGGCGCTCGAGGCGCTCCACCGCGTCGACCAGTCCCGGCCTGCTCGTGGTGCGGGCGTTCATCTCAGCTCCAGCCGAATGCCCGCGTTTGCGGTTCTGCCTTCGATGGGACCCCACACGTCGGTCGTCCAGCGCCCGCCGAGGCCGCGCGCCGAAAGCACCAGTGGATCGTACCGCGTCTGCCTGTAGTCGAGAAGGTTCTCGGCATTGATGAACACTCTGGCCCGGCCGATCCGGCGCTCTGCAAGCACGCCCACGTGAACGTACGCCTTGCTCCGGCTTCTATAAGGATTGTCGTCCAGGTCCTGTTGGCCGGTGTAGTAGATCTCCAGTCCCGCGCGTGCGCGACCCTCCTGCTCCCACATCGTCACGACCCCGGCCTGATGGCGGGGCGTCAGAGGCGCATCACGGCGGCGGCCGGTCTCCGGATCCTGATCCGTCGAGTGCACGAATGTGTATGAGCTCGTCACGTGGAACGGCTCGTAATTCCAGCGGACCAACAGCTCCGCGCCGCCCGTTCGCGTGGGCCCGTCCAGGTTGAAGAGCTGTACGCGCCCCATGCCGCCGGAGGATCCAAGCCCGACGGGATCATCGACGATCGAGCCGAACAGCGTCGCGTTCATTTCCAGATTCCCAACCATGCCGCCGAGGTCCAGCGAGGCGCTGCGCGCGCGCTCCTCGCGGATGTTCCGGAGAGGATCCAGCGGCGCGAGGCCGATTACTTCGGTTTCTTCGGTGAATGGCGTCGGCGCGAAGTACCCGCCGCCTGCCGATGCGCGCAATGTCCAGACCGGTCCCATTCGAAATAGTGCGGAGATGCGCGGCGACAGCTGGGTTCCGTACGCGCTGTGCCGGTCCAGCCGCGCGCTCACGCTCAGCGAGAGAGCGGGCGTGATCGTCACGCTGCTCTGCGCAAATAGGGCGGGCGTCGTGAAGCGAAAGTCGAAGCCGGCGACATCGTCCGCGGCGTAACGCTCCTGCTGAATCGCAGCGCCCACGAGCCAGACTGCGGCGCCGTTCGTAGTCGTGAGCGATGTCTCTCCGAGCCACGTCAGGTGACGGTCGCGCTCGCTCACTGCGCCGAAGCTGTGGCGGTGGCGCTGAGTCGCGGCCGCGGCGCGCACGGAGAGCGTCGTGCGGGGAGACAGAGAGAACCCTCCCACCAGTCCCCCGTCGTATCGGGTCGTGCGAAGGTTCTCTGGAAACGGAGCTCCCGTTGGAACCGTTGCTCCGTCGAGGGTCCCGCCCTCGCGACGCTCGACTGTCGTGCCGGCCGTGAGCATGAGCGCGTGTCCATTCGGGCTGGACCAGAACGCTCGTGGTCGGATGAGCGCGCGCCGGTAGCCGGGCAAATCGGTCCAACCATCGCCATCGCGATCCACCTGCCGCTGGCCATGCGCGCCCACCAGACCAGAGAAGCCCCATCGCTCGGTTAGTTGCTGGGACAGGAAGCCCACAGCATCGGTCCCGCCGAGCGTAGTCTGATTGAGCAGCAGCTCGCTCACTCCCTCCTCCCTGGGCCTGCGGGAGATCAGGTTGATCACTCCGCCAAGGGCGGAGCCTCCGTACAGCGCCGAAGCGACGCCCTTGATGATCTCGACGCCGGCGAGATCCATCGGCGGGATCTGAAGCAGCCCCAGTCCGCCCGTTTGTCCGCCGTACAGCGGCAGCCCGTCGGCGAGGATCTGCGTGTAGCGTCCGCGCATGCCCTGGATCCGCACCGCGGCACCTCCTAGCGAAGGAGATGTCGTCTGTACCCGCAGTCCCGACGATTCGTTGAGCATCATCGTGATGTCGCCGGGAGTCATCAGCAGCTTCTCCTCGACCTCCTCCTGCCCCAGCGCTTCGACGCGGAGCGGCTCGTCTTCGATTCTTCTGCCCGTCCGGGTCGCAGACACCATGACGCCTGATAGCTCGACCGGCTGTGGCACCAGAGAAATGACGAGCGTCGTATCGATGGACACTGCGACGCGCACGCTGTCCGGAAGGAATCCGATCTTTCTCGCGCTCACCAAGTGGGATCCGGGCGGCAGCGTGAGCAGCGCGATCCCTCTCACGTCGGTGGCGACTTCGATCTCGCCACTCCGCACTGAAACGCCCTCGAGCGGCGTCGCGTCACGGCGAATCAGCACCGTCACGACAGCTTGCTCGCGCGCCTGCTCAGGGGTTTGCTGCGCGGGAAGGGGAGCGCTCGCGGCCAGCGCGAGCAGGAAACTGAGGCCGCGCGTTGCTGTCATGATCGGAATGAGAGAGGCGCGGGCCGGAATCGAACCGGCGAATAGCGGTTTTGCAGACCGCTGCCTTACCACTTGGCTACCGCGCCTTGCTGGTACTGAGGAAATGTAAAATAGCCGAAAGCACAGCGGCGGCTGCCCGGGCGCAGCGCGAAGCACGCAGCGCACAGCGCCCCTTACCCGGCTGTCCGCCTCAGCCCCTCGGCAAGGAAAACGATCTCCGTCATCAG
>JBKJKB010000241.1:0-4839 GCA_046597675.1 Gemmatimonadaceae bacterium | reverse complement strand
CCCCCCTTATGACCGCAACGCCTCCGGTCGCGCTCGGCAGGCGCGTTGTCGTGTCGATCAATGCCGGATCCGGCACGTACAAGGAGGTGTTCCGGGGGAAGATCACCGACGTCGACTGGCCGGAGCGCTTAGGCGATGTAACCGTCCAGTGCCTGGACCAGGCGGGCGTGGCGGCTCGCACTTGGATCGAGACCGCGCGCAAATACGGGTCTACCACTGGGGTCTCGTTGGAGACGGTCATGCAGGCCGTCGCCAATGACAATCTCGCCGCTCCGCCAACGCTCAACTTCCCGGCCGCCACCGGCGCGGTCGTCCAGCACATCGCGGGGGATCCGCCGTACGGGCCGACCGAGCAATCCACGCTAGACTCGCTGAGGGCGCTCGCGGAGTCGATCGGCTGGGTGATCCGGTGGCGGAACTTTGACGCCACGCCCGCCGACTGGAAGTGGACCGTGTTCCAGCCGACGCGCTCCAAGGTCGTCGCCGACCACACGTTCGGGACGTCGGACTACTGGGACGTCACGACGATCAAGCAGTCGGACGCGGACATCCGGAACGTGATCGAAGTCGAGTACATCGGCGCCGACGGCGTGCGCGGCACCGTAACCGTGTCGGACTCCGCGTCGATCGCTGAGTTCGGCCGCCTGTACGGCAAGATCACCTGCGGCTCGGACTCGCCGGTGAACAATGCGACATTGGCCACGGCTCTCGGGAATGCAGCGCTGTCGGACCTCAGGGATCCCGACGTCCTGCTCGAGATCTCGTGCCGGTACTTCTGGCCCGGCGAGCTCGGCGTCGATCTGTATACGTTCACCGCTAACGACAAGCACTTCAACACCGACCAGAAGCTGGCCCCGACGGGCTTCCGCCACCGGATAGCCGTGGGCGAGCGGCCGACTACTCACATCCTCACGCGCGGAAAGCCTTCGGGTGGCATCCTGATGTGGCGAAGGAAGAAGGGCTCTCTCCTGAAGTCAGGGCTCACGCCCGGCGACGCTGCCGACATCGACGGCTGGATCGAGACCGAGTCGGCGCACGTCGTCGGGCTCGCGGCGCAGGGCTGGAGCGAGGAGGGCAGGACGCGCGGCGGTTCGGGCGGACTCAACATTCCGGGCGCACGGATACATGCTGACCCACTGTATGACGCCACGGGCGCCACGTCGCTGATAGACCCGACAAACCTCAAGATCACGACCGCGCTGTTGTATCCCGGCGGCACTGGGATAGACGCACTTCGGCCAGCGGAGGCGGGCGCGAACGCCACCGAGACAAGGATCTCCGCCGATACCGCAGCGGTCGGCGGCGATACCGCCGCAACCGTGAAGGACGGGGCTACGCGGGCACGCGCTGGATTGGTTGTTACAACAGGTGTCGTGGCTTTGGCAGTTCCGCTCGTCCACGCGGTGGCGAACGTCCCTGCTATCAGCACCTCAGACGGGAAAATCATTGATACCGTCGCGGTTTCGGGCAAGCCGACAGTTTTCCCGGTTGCCACTGACGATAACGTAGCCGCGCTGGCGAACGGTGCCACCGTGGAAGATGGAGCCACGCGGGCACGTGAAGGGCTCACGGTCACTACCGGCGTCGTCGCCAAGGCCGTCCCTCTGGCTCACGCCGTCGCCAACGTGCCGGGCATAGACCTGACCACGGGCAAGGTGGACAAGGCCACAGCGTCCGACACAGGGGAGATGCTGGCGGGATTGCGCGACACTGGCCGTGCGGCTGGAACCGCGGCGCAGGGCTGGACGGAGGAAGACAGGCAGCGCGGCGGCAATGGTGGTGTCGGGGACGAGCGTTACATAGGCGAACCGGTACGCGATGTCACCGGCGCGACTACGCTGCTCGACACGACAGCGCAAAAGCTCTCGGCCACGTCTGTTGATTCCACGTCGTCGCTCGGTAATCCAACCGGCTCGCTCGCCAGCTCGGTCACGCAGACCGACGGCGCGGCTGCCCGCGCACTGGTCAAGGGGCGCGTCAGCGGCAGCAATCGTAACGGCGATGCAATTACGTTCGGATCGGTTTTTCAGGATGCCCCGGTCATACGTCTGTGGGGCGGCATCCTGCATGAGCCACGCGCTAAGTGGGGCGCCACGGGTGATGGCACGGAGGCGACCGCCTACACTACGACGGCTCCCACCTACGAGGATTTCGGGGCGCTCAACGCGACCGCCTCCGGCTTCACCGTGCGCGCACGGCTCCGGCAGAAGGGCACGACCACGCCCCGGACGGATAATTTCGCCGCAGGGAATGTCACGACTGTCGGAGGCACGAAAGAAGCCACGGTCGTGACCGCGCCCGCACTCGGCGATTCGTACGCGGCGCAATATGACGTGAGCGTTACCTGTACCCCCGATACCAGTGACGCAGGGTCTGCATCTCTGGTGGTAGCGGTTGATTCCTCCATTGATTCCGGGACCACATGGGTGGAGCGCGTCACGCAGACATACGTCGTCACCGCT
The DNA here is from genome assembly GCA_046597675.1 of Gemmatimonadaceae bacterium. GTDB lineage: Bacteria > Gemmatimonadota > Gemmatimonadetes > Gemmatimonadales > Gemmatimonadaceae > JACDCY01. The sequence continues at coordinate 2,377 of JBKJKB010000241.1, read as the reverse complement.
ACCACGGGCACGACGGAGGACTGGCTTAACGAACAGCGCGTTATAGTCGTAAGCGGTCTCGACACGACCGACAAAATCCGCATACGCGCCAAATCATTTACAAAAACCAAGGCGGCAGCCAGCACGTTCACGCTGTCGGGCGACGCCGTCACTTACTCGACGGCCACGGGCGAGCAGTACGCATCCAAGACCCCCGACACCGACGACCGCATATCGTGGGAGGCCGTGAGTGCCACCTAGTAGCTGGACAGCCCCGGCCTACAAATCAGCCAACGCAATGCGCGAAAACACACTCGTGCAGTGTGGCGCGTGCCGCCGTAAGCAGAGCGCGGATATGGTGGTGGACGTGCGCGCCTTGCCTGCCGCCGTGCGAGGCGAGGCCGAGTTTATTTGCGATGCGTGCGTGTCATCCTGGATCCGGAACGGGCGCTGTACGCGTGAAACGCTCTATGTCGCGCTGGGCGCGCCCGTCGCAGTAGTGGCGAAGATGGTCAAACTGGATGCTGCGCTGGGGACCGCGTGAGATTATTGAATATCGACCGCGAACCAATCTCGCGCGTTGCCGAGCCAGGCGTAGACGTACACGCGTTTGCCACTCCACTGTGCGCCGAACGTCACCGTCCACGAGTAGAAGTCGGGCGAGGGCACGCCGGGCTCACCGCCATGCCGAAGCGCAACTCCCGGCGTCATCTGGATCCAGACTTCCCTTCTTATGAAGTTCTGATATTGATCCTGGGCGTAGAGCGCCAACGAACGCAGGTCGAGCGTGGTGCCGGTGGGGAGGCTCGGGATTGGCGTGTTACGAAACTGCCATGTCGCCGGTGGCCCCGCTTCGACTGTCACATCGGTGCTATCTCGCACGGGCTGCTGGCTCTGGACCTGTGCACTGAATACGACGCGGTACGTACCGGCTTTCGTGCCGCCCTGGATCGTGATCGGAGCCTTGCCGAGCGCGTTCGTGAACGCGCAGAGCGGGAAGGCTTTGGGCTCTCCGGCGTCGGCTTCGCGCGCGCAGACAATCGCACCGGACACCGGAGTGCCCGGCATCGTCAGGCCCTGCGCGTGGGCGAAGGGCGGCAACAGGATCCGTTGCAGACGGTAGGCGAACTTCCCGTTCGGGTCGCGGGTGAGCTGCGAGGTAATCGGCTGGCCGAGCGCCGAAGCCCCGGCCACGGACGACTGATTCCCGCCGTCCACCACGCCGAAGTTGTAGCGGTCCGGCGGCGGAGCGAACGCATCCTTGCCGCCACAGGCCGCCAGCGAGATAGACAGCGCGATACCTGCGAGTCGGTTTGTCATGCTTCAACGGTAGCTATTTTGGCCCGAGCATACAACTGCAAAGCAGTCCGTCCGTCTGGCACCCCCACGGAGACACCATGAAACCGCCACTCAAGACACCGAAGCAGTTAATCACCGAGGAGCGCGTGGCACAGGCAGCACTGGACGCCGCTACCGGCGATTCGGTCGCCAGCGCGAAGTCGCGGCTCCGCGACGCCACGACCGCACGCAAGAAGGGTGTAGCCGAATGGCGAACGTACCACGACTCACTAGCAGAGGTAATAGAAAATGGCACTGACAGCTAGCTCGATCCTCCACGATTGGAGTGCTCGCTACGGGGCAATTCCCGTCAAGGGCGGGAAGCCCGTCCATACACGTAACACCTCTGGCGCGATCCTCGACCAGCGCGGCGTGCTATACCGCCCCATCATCAACACCCCGCGGTTCGGCTGGGACACGTTGTACGGCGACAGCGATTCGCCCACAGTGCTTGGCAAGCGGCGGCAGACGATGCTATCGGAGATGGCGCGAACGAACAGCATCCTTCACAGCTCGGACCTCAGCAACGCGGTCTGGGCTAAAACCAGTGCGACGATCACGACGGGTATCGCCGACCCCGCCGGAGGGACTTCGGCCTCGACGATGACGGCGACGGCAGCTAGTGCGCTTGCCGACCAATCGCTTTCCGCTGGCTCATCTATCGTCCGATACAACTCCGTCTGGCTTAGGAGGCGGACAGGAACGGGTAACATCGGCATCCGAATACCGGATGCCTCGGCACATACTACCGTAACGCTGACGGCCAAGTGGCAGCGGTTCTCTGTGACGAGTGCCGCGAGCACGGCCCGGAATCACGGGCTTCTTATCTCCACCAGCGGGGACGCGATCGACATGAGCCTGGCGCAGCAAGACGATGCCGCCTTCAAGACCTCCGAAATTGCCACAACCACGGCAGCCGCCACCCGCGCCACGGACTCCTTTTATTGGGACTTCCCGCACGCACCGCAGGGGATGATGGTGTATTGCCGGTTCAAGGAGCTGGGGACGCTGGTCGCGGACGGGATGGTGTGGCAGATCGGGGCCGCCGGCGGGACAAACC
>JBKJKB010000162.1:0-18375 GCA_046597675.1 Gemmatimonadaceae bacterium | reverse complement strand
CCGGGCCCGATCTGCTCGCTGTCGTTCGCGCGGTTGCCGTAGAACCTCCGGATCGACGCTTCCACGAACATGATGTCGCCGCCCATGGGCGTGTAGTACATCCCCGTGGCGATGCCGATCTCGTTCTCTTCCTTCGCGTGCTCGGGGTGAACCTTCGGTCGTCCGAGCAGCTCGCGCACCTCGTCGGCGTCGATCTTCCCGGGCACCGTCTCCCCACCGGCGATCTTCCGCGCCAGCTTGCGCGCGACCGCTCCGATCTGGCGCTCCAACTGCCGCACGCCGCTCTCGCGCGTGTGACCGGAGATGATGGACGCGATCGCGTGGTCGCTGATGTGGATATTCTTGTCCGACAGCCCCGACTCCTCCAGCTGCCTGGGCAGCAGATACTTCTTCGCGATCTCGAGCTTCTCGCGCTCGGTATAGCCGGCGAAGTCGACGACCTCCATGCGGTCGAGCAGGGGACCCGGAATGTTCTGCGTGAGATTGGCCGTGGCTACGAAGATCACTTCACTGAGGTCGAACGGCACGCCGAGGTAATGGTCGGTGAACGTGTCGTTCTGCGCGGGGTCCAGAACTTCCAGCAGCGCGCTCGCGGGATCTCCCTGAAACGACACGCCGAGCTTGTCGACTTCGTCGAGCAGGAAGACGGGGTTCTTCGTTCCCGCCTGCTTCATCCCCTGGATGATGCGGCCGGGCATCGCGCCGACGTACGTGCGCCTGTGTCCGCGAATGTCGGCCTCGTCTCTCGCGCCGCCGAGGGCGACGCGCACGTACTCACGGCCAAGCGCGCGAGCCACCGATTTCGCGATGGAAGTTTTTCCCACCCCCGGCGGTCCGACGAACAGCAGGATCGGCCCCTTCGCCATCGCCCGCGACTTCACTTCCTTGGAATCGGTGATCGGCCGGTCGTCGAGCTCGCTGATCTTGAGCGCCGGCGTCGCCTCGTCCTTGGGCGGCTGCAGCTTGGACACCGGCAGCTCGCCGGTCTCCTCGACTTCGGCAGCGAGCTGCTGCGCGCGCAGCTGCCTGACGGCGAGAAATTCGAGGACGCGGTCCTTCACGTCCTTCAATCCGTAGTGGTCCTCTTCGAGCACCTCGGCAGCGTGCTTCAGATCGAGGTGATCATCGGACCGCTCGCCCCACGGCAGCTCGGCGATCCACTCGAGGTACGTCCGGATCACCTGCGCTTCCATGGACTCGCGCCCCGCGCGCTCCAGCCGGCCGAGCTCGCGTTCGACCTCGGCGCGCGCTTCCTTCGGAAGCACGAGCTTGGTCAGCTTGTCGCGCAGCTCGACGATCTCCTTGGCCTGGTCGTCGTCGCCGAGTTCTTTCTGGATCGCCTTGAGCTGCTCGCGCAGGTACATCTCGCGCTGCCGCTCGCCCAGCTCTTCCTGGACCTGCGATTTGATCTCTTCCTGCGCTTCGAGCAGGCCCACGTGCCGCTGGATGTGCACCAGCACGCGTCGGAGCCGCTCTTCCACGCTCAGCGTCTCCAGCAGTCCCTGCTTCTCGGGCACGGGCAGATCGATGTAGCCGGCCACGAGATCCGCGAAACGGCCCGGATCGGTGACTGATTCCAGGACCTGGTGCACGACTTCTTCGGGCAGCCCACGGCGCTCGCCAAGATCGGCCGCGCGCTCGCGCGTCTCCTTCTCGAGCGCGACGAACGCGGGATCGTTCTCGTCGAGCGGGACCATCTCTTCGGCCGGCATCACCACCGCGGCGAGGAAGCCCTCGGTCGTGGTGTACTGCAGCGCCGTCGCGCGCTGCTCGCCTTGGAGCAGCAGCTGGACGCCGCCGAGCCCGCGCTGGATCTGTCCGATCTTGGCGATGACGCCCATCGAATACAGGATGTCCGCGGTGGGCTCGTCGCTGTTGTCGCGCTGGGCGACGGCGAAGACGAGCCGGTCCTTCTTGAGCGCGGACTCGATAGCGCGCAAAGTTCCTGGGCGCCCCGCGGCGATCGGGGCAGTCAGTCCGGGGAAGATCACTGTCCCGCGCAGTGGCAGGACGGGCATTGTTTGACGTTCGGTCACGAGCGGTGGTGATTAGTGATTTAGTGACTAGTGACTAATGACTAGTTACTGCGAGCAGAGAGCCTGAACCAAAATCGTCCTGCATCCGTACTCCTTTTGCATGAATCGCACTAGATGACATACGCCAAACAGGCTGCTGCGGCAAGCAAACAGGAGCCGGAATGGCGGCGCGGCTGCCGTAACGGCTCCGTCCTGTTCAGCCAGTGTCCTCCGTGCTACGTTAGGCCTGTTAGTCCCCACCTTAACGTTCCCGGCGAGACATAGTGGCTGAACGCGGTCTAACTACGTCCGATTTCGAGCTCAGAGCGCAAGTCGACAGGGCGCTCTCTGCAAACTATGAGCTAGGGGAAGAAATCGGCCGCGGAGGCATGGGGATCGTTTATCGCGCTCGCGATAAACGATTGAAGCGTACCGTTGCGGTGAAGCTTCTGCCGCCGGAACTGGCGTTCCGCTCCGACATTCGCTCGCGGTTCCTTCGGGAAGCGGAGACGTCGGCGCAGTTGAGTCATCCCAACATCGTTCCGATCTACACTGTAGGTGAGGAAGGCAACCTCGTCTTCTTCATCATGGCGTACATCGGCGGGGACAACCTCGCCAAGCTGATCCACGACCGCGGGCCGCTCGATCCCACCGAGGTCCGCAGAATTCTGCGCGAGGTGGCCGACGCGCTGTCGTACGCGCATGGGCGAAAGGTCGTCCACCGCGACGTCAAGCCGGACAACATCCTGCTGGATTCCGACACCGGCCGCGCGATGGTCACGGATTTCGGTATCGCGCGCGCCGTGATCGAGGGGTCCGGCTCCAAGCTCACAGCGACCGGAATGGCGCTGGGTACCCCGGCGTACATGTCACCGGAGCAGGCCGCGGGCGATAGTAACATCGATGGCAGGACCGACATCTACTCGCTCGGCGTGGTCGCGTACCAGATGCTGTGCGGCGAACTGCCGTTCGACGCGCCGAATACTCCGGCGATGCTGGTGAAGCATCTGTCCGAGATGCCGCGGCCTATCTCGGAGCGGTGTCGCGGCGTGCCGCAGGATCTGGCGCGGGCGGTGATGCTGATGCTCGAGAAGAGTCCGGATGCGCGCTTCCCCAGCGCGGGCGCGCTCGCGGTGGCGCTCGAGAGCGGGAACGTGCCCGAGCCGCAGCGGACGTCCTGGACTCCGACGATGCCGGCGCCCGTGACGCGATACGAGCCGCGGCCGGTCTCCACGCCGGAGGCGGACGAGGAGATGGAGCGGTGGGAAGCCGCACCGGTTCGGAAGTTCCGCAAGAAGCTGGCGCCGTACATCGCGGTGAACTCGGTGATCGTCGTCGCGTCGATCATCAGCGGCGTCGAGATTTTCTTCGTGACTGTGTTCTGGTCGATCGCCATGGCGATCCAGTACTCCAAGCTCTGGTCGGCGGGCTACGACTGGCGCGACGTCTTCCGCCAGCCGCGCGATCGACTGTTCGTCGATGTCGCGGGCGAGACGCTCGACGATGCGCGCGCGATCTTCGATCCGAACAAGCGTGAGGAAGTGCGCGCCAAGATGCGTGCCCGCCGCGTGACGCCGCAGCGCAGCATGGCGCGCGGCGCTCGAAGGGATACCGGCGATGCCCGCGAGGGCAGCACCCGCGAAGGCGGCGCTCGAGAAAGGAGCGGCCGCGAGCGAAGCATCTCCGACACTCCGCGCGACCGCGAGCTGCCCGTCGTCGCGCGCGCGAGATCCGACCGCGACGAGATCAGGCGGCTGGTTCGGTCGCTCCCGGAGGAGGACAGCCAGATGATCCCGGACGTGGTTCCATCCGCGGATCAGCTGTTCGACAAGATCAAGTCGCTGTCCAACAGTCTCGCGGCGGTGGACAGCCATGGCGTCGAAGCGTCGGCGGCCGAAGTGGAGCAGGAGATCGAGTCGCTCGAAGCGCAGGCGAATCCGCTGGAGGCCGGGAGCGAGCAGCGTGTGCGGCGGCTCGCGGGGCTCAAGCGCCGCCGACGCGCGCTCATGGACGTGAAGAAGCGCCGCGATGAAGCGACGGCGAAGATCGAGAGCTGCGGTATCGCGCTGGAGAACATGCGGCTCGACGTGCTCCGCTTCCGCACCGGCGGGCAGACGCACTACAACGTGACGCTGCTCGCCGAGCAGGCGATGCGACTCGCGCGCGATGTGGACGTGCTGGCCTACGCAGCGGACGAGACGGGGCGCATAAGCGCCACGCGCTAAGATGTCTGAAAAAAGGGTGATGGAAGAGCTGCCGCTGGAGAGGCGGATCCGCGACTTCAAGCGCTCCTTCTGGCAGGCGGCCGGCACGCTCGCGTTCCTGATCGGGCTGAATGTGTTCTTCTCGCCGTCGGTGCCGTGGGTTCTGATCGCGGCGATCGTGTTCGCCATCGGATTGATCCGCCAGGGCGCGGGGCTCTGGGCCGATGGAGTGAGCTTGCGGGAGATGTTCTCGCGCGGTCCGGTCTCATTCGAGGCTCGATCGCTCCGGGGCGATTCGACACGCGCGCTTCCCGATCGCTCGTATCGGTCGGCCCGCGAGGTCGTCCGGCATCGCGCGATCGAAGCTGCTCCGCTCCTGCCGAATGCCGGTCCTACCGAGCGGGCGATGGCGCGCGCGCGCGAGCATCATGAGGGGATCGTGCAGACCCTGCGGCAGCTCTCGACCGTGGACCGCGAGCTGATCCCCGACGTCCGTCCGACGATCGATGCGCTGCTCGAGCAGATACTGGTGCTCGGCGATGCGCTGCGCAGACTCGATGAGAACGTCGGGTCCACGTCGATGGACGAGATCAGCTCACGGATCGCGGCGATCGAAGGCGAGACCAACCGCACGGGCGAATGGGAAAGGAAGCGCGACCTGCTCGAGCGGCAGAGGACATCGATAAAAGAGCTGCGGCAGCGGCAGGCGGATTTGAGAACACGGTTCGAGCGGGCGACGCTGCTGCTCGAGAATCTGCGGCTCGACGTGCTCAAGCTGCGTTCGTCCGGCGTTCAGTCGGCGAGTGAGGATGTCGCGGGCGCGACGCAGCAGGCGCGGGCGTTGTCGGCGGATATCCGGCATGCTCTCGAGGCTGCTGAGGAGATAAAGGCGATCCGGTAGGGGTAATAAATGCCACCTGGAACCGCCAAGCTGAGAGCAGCGCTCGGCTTGGCAGTTCTCAGTGCCAGTTCCCAATTACCTTCAGTAATGCCCCGCTTCTTTTTCCTCGTAGTTCCCGTCGCCCTAACCGCGTTTGGGTGCGATCAGCGTGCGGCCTCCGCTGACTCCAGAGTCGCCGGTCAGCCCGTGCCGGAGCGCCCCGACCTGATGGTGAAAGACACCGTCGCGCGCGTTACGCACATGGCCATGCCGCGGATCGTGCGTGGGCTGTATGTGAACCGCTGGGCCGCGGTCGGCGCCAAGATGAAGCAGATGATCGAGCTCGCCAGAACGACCGAGGTGAACGCGCTGGTAATAGACGTGAAGGACGACCGCGGCTTCGTGCTGTACCGGTCGCGCGTCCCGCTGGCGCGCGAGATCGGCGCGGATACCAACTCCGCGATGAGCCATGCGCGCGTGCGCGCGATGCTCGACTCGATGCGCGCTCACAACATCTATCCCATCGCGCGAATCGTCGTCGTCAAGGACCCGCTGCTCGCCGACAGGAAGCGCGAACTCGCGATCAAGCGCAGATCCGACATGCAGCCATGGCTCGACAAGAACGGGAGGCCGTGGCTCGATCCGCACCAGCGCGCGGTCTGGCAGTACGCCGCCGACCTCGGACGCGAAGCATGGGATCTCGGCTTCAGCGAAGTGCAGCTCGACTACGTTCGCTTTCCGGACGAGCAGCGCCTGATCCGCGAATCCACCTTCCCGCTCGCGCAGGGACGCGTCCGCGCCCAGGTGATCCGCGACCAGCTCGGCTTCACGCGCCAGTTATTGAAGGCGCACGGAATTCCGATGACGATCGACGTGTTCGGACTGACCGCCACTGACAGCACCGACATGGGGATCGGCCAGAAGTGGGAGATGTTCGTGGACATGGCCGACGCGGTGCTGCCGATGAACTACCCGTCGCACTTCGCGCCCGGCACGTACAAGCTGGCGAACCCCAACGCGCGGCCGTACGCTACGATCGACAACGCGATGAAGGACGTGCGACGGCGCACCGCTCCAGTGAAGGGCGCCGGCCGGATCGTTCCGTGGTACCAGGATTTCACGCTGGGGCCGCCGCGGTACGGAGTCGCGGAGGTGCGCGCGCAGATGCAGGCGGGCTATGACAACGGGTACTACGACTGGGTACTGTGGAATCCGGGTTCGCGCTACACGGTCGCCGCGCTGCGGCCTAAGTCGGCGCTGGAGGAAGGGCTGAGAAGCCTGACCGCGGACTCCATCCGACGTGCTACATCGGCCAGGCGGGCCGACTCTGGGCGTCGCGCGGATTCCGCGCGACGGGCCGACTCGACGCCCGCCTCACCCGGCCAATAGCGACCGCAGGATATCGCTGAGGCGCGTCGGCGCTTCCTCCGGCGAGAAGTGCCCCATCCCCTCGATTTCCTGAAACATCGCGCCGGGCAGCCAGGTCGCGAGCGTCCGTGCCCGTCGGGGCGGAGCGAGGGTGTTGAGCGAGCCGCAGATGATCGCGGTCGGAATCGCGCCCGATTTCCCCGAGCTTGATTCGGCCATGCCGTCTTCGGAGAAGTTTTCGATGCGCAGCGCGCGCGCGTGCCTTGCGAGCACGACGCCGCCAGCCGCACCGGAGAACGGCTTGAGATAGCGCGCGCAGGAGCGCGTGCCTGCTTCACGGTTGACGTACCCGGAGATCATGCGTGCGCGGATTCTTCCCCGCGCGAACGCGGACAACGGTCCACCCAGCATCGCGGCCGCGCCCGGCGAAACGGAAGCCGACGCCGCCCAGTGCCTGCCGGCCGGCGGATCCACCAGACAGAGCCGGGACACCAACGCCGGCCACCTGCGTGAGAACCGGTGCACGATCGTGGCGCCGAGATCGTGGCCGATGAAGCACGCGCGGTCGATGCGCAGCTCGGCGAGCAGACCGCGAAGCCGGTCAGCGTGCGCGCCGGACGTGAGCGCGGAGTTGTAGGGCCGGTCGCTGCGGCCGTAGCCGAGTAGATCGGCGGCGACGATTCGACGCCCGGTCGGCAGCAGCGGGATGAGCCCTCGCCAGAGCAGGCTCGACGTCCCGAACCCGTGCAGCAGCACGATCGGATCGCCTCCGCCGCGCGTCCCCGCGGCGTAGTAGTACAGCCGAACCCCCCCGACATCCACGAATTCACCGCGCATTTGGCCCCGTTCCGTGTCTAGCGCCCACCGGGAAACGTGCTATTGTTACGCGCCGACCTCGCCGAGCTACACCGTTGGCGTGAACACCCATACTTGGCTTGCCTCGTTCAAACGGACAATTTGACCGTTAATACTCCCTCCGACGCGCGCGCAACCCCATTAAGTCCAAGCCGTACAGGGCTTTTGGGTGCACCCGAAGGATTGCCGGTCCCTCCCCAGGTTCCCGCTCCAGCAGAACAGCCGGCGGCTGTGACCTTCCCGCTGTCGTGGATGATGGAGCACGGCTCGCCCTCCCTACAATACAGGTCGGCGGTAGAAGTCGCACGGTTGCCGATCCCTGAGGGTCAGCTCGACTGGCTGCCGTACACGTCCAGGTCCGCGATCCGACTGGCCGTGACGCAAGGTATCGATGGCGTGTGGAACGATCGGATGATGACTATCCCGTCGAGCCGCGGTGGGGAATTCGAAGGGGTCGGCACGATCCCGGCGTTGCAGCGGTTGCTGGAGGCAGGCTGGTCACCCGACTCGCCGCCGATCGCCCTGTCCCGCCGGATTCTCTTCCGGCTGCTGGCCGAAGACGACGATCCATCGTTTCAGTACGAGCTCGCCACCAAGACTCAGACCGAAGACCAGATCCGCCGGGGACGGTCCATCCTGCGCGAAGCGGCGGCTGCTACGCTGGCGCGCGCCGGATTCGAGAACGACCCGAGACTGCGCGGCGCCGTGCGCAGAATTGTCGAGCGGATGGAAGCGTTTCTAACCTCACCGATCGGCGCCAAGCCGTGGGTGCGCGTGGGCAACACGCACGTGCTCGCTGCCGAAGCGTCGCCACCGTCCATCTTCGTGCTGCGCATCCTCGCGCACATGCCGCTGCTGAGATACGAGCATCACTCCGCGCTCGAGAGATTGTACGAGCATCTCTGCCAGCCGTTGCCGCGACAGGACCCGGTGCAGCTGGTGGGGCGTCATCAGATGGCGCAGCCGCACCTCATCCTCGGTGACAAGCTGCCGCACCGGAACGCGGTCGAGGCGGACGTCCCGTACGCGCTGATGTGGCTGGAGCTGATGGCGAGGCTCGGCTTCCTCCGCCGCAACGAGGGATGGCTGAAGATGTTCGACAGGTTCCTCGAGGACTGCAACAGGGGAGGCGTGTGGCATCCGCACAAGGGAGCCGAGACGCCGAAGATCAAGAGTCCGTATGCGTGGGCGACGTTCCCGCTCGAGGAGTCGATGAGTGCCGAAGGCCGCTGGGCGGACGTGACATTCCGCGTGGGTCTCATCGCGCGACTTGCCGGCAGAGAGATCAAGGTCGTCTAGCGCGCGGCGGCTCGGGGGACGTCTTCCCCCGGAATCGATGTTCCCCGCGGGCGATCCGCGATTCCGTTCGCGGATGCTCGCGCTGCAGTCGGGCATATCGGTCCGCGTGGTCGAGTGCGGCGACGAGAGCGCAGCGCCCATTCTGCTGTATCCGGGATGGGCGTGCTCCGTCTACATCTTCCGGCTGATTCTTCCCGCGCTGGCGGACATGGGCTACCGCGCGATCTCCGTCGAGCTGAAGGGGCACGGCCTGTCGGACAAGCCGCAGGGTCCCGGCGAGTACACGCGGCCCGCGGTCGTGCGCCATGCGATCGAGATCTTCGACGCGCTCGCTCTGGTGAACCCGGTAATCGGCGGCCACTCGCTCGGCGCCGTGCTGTCGTTCATGGTGGCGGCCGGGCGGCGCGATTCGGTACGTGGTCTGCTGTTGTACTCGCCGGTCGGGTACCGGGGAGTGCCCAGTCTCGGGTTTTACCGCGCGTGCACGCCGGCGTTTGTGCGGCCGCTGCTGCCCTACGTTTCATGGCGGTGGATCGCGGCGATCCTGCTTCGAATTGCCTATGGCGGCATCAGCAGGCCGGCCGGCCGCGACGTGGACGAGTATTGGGCGCCCACGCAATACCCCGGCTTCGCCATCGCGCTGCGCGATATGCTGCACCAGTTCGATTTCGGTGAGAAAGTGCCGGCGTTGCTGGCGACCATCACGCACCCGGCGCTGGTGATGTTCGGTACGAAGGACCGGCTCCTGAACGAGCGCGTGACCGCGGAGGACACTGCCGCCATGCGGGATGCACAGGTCCATCAGATCCCCGGCGCGGGTCACGTCATCTGCGAGGAGACTCCGGAGGTCGTGCTGGAGGCGACCCGCGGCTTTCTCCGCTCTCTCTAGTCCACGCGCACGCGACCGAGCCGCGAGACGAACACGCTGTCGACCCGCGCGTTACGCCGGACAATGAGAGTCATGTTTCCCGCGCCGTAACCGATGCCGATCGGGGAGTACGTGAAGGACGCCCGATTGGCGGCGAGCGTGACGCCGTGCGTGTCGACGAATCCGCGCGCGCGGATGATGTCGGCGCCCGCGAGCAGCGAGATCGAGCCGCGCGCCGTGTCTATCTGGACGGTGACCAGCTCGGATCGAGTGATGGCGTGGTGGCGCGCGGCGGTGAACAGCGAGTGAATCTCGGTGACGGTTCCGCGCACGTGTATTCCATCCATCAGCCGCCCGATGCGCGGATACGCGATGGCAGAAAGTATGCTGATGATGGAGAGGGACAGCGCCAGCTCGATGATCGTGGTGCCGCGTCGCACGTTCCTTCCTTTTTCCTTTCCGCGCGATTTAACTCAATCGCCGCTGGCCGAAGCACCCGTCGAACGCCATCGAAAGCTATAGCTTGCAGAGAAACCCGCACCGGAGCCGACATGCACGTCACCATCGAATACTGCACGGTTTGAAGCTACGAGCCCCGGGCGGCCGGTCTGGCCGCCGAGATTCGGAAGGCGTATCCGGAGGCGGAGGTGGAGCTGATTCCGTCGAGTGGCGGGAGGTTTGAGGTGGTGGTGGACGGGGAACTGATCTTCGGGAAATCGAAGTTGAAGAGGCATGCGGAGAAGGGTGAGATTCTGCGTCTGATACGCGGATAGCTTTCTTTTCATGAAGATCGCTCTCTCCACCGGCGGCGGCGACGCTCCCGGTCTCAACGCCGTGATCCGCGCTGCCGTGCTGTCCGCCGTGAGTCGCGGCTGGGAAGTGTGCGGCATCAAGCGCGGCTTCGCCGGGCTCCTCGGCGAAGATGAAGTCATTCCGCTCGACGAGCGCAGCGTGGCCGGTATCGCGCACCTCGGCGGTACGATTCTCCGCACGACCAACCGCGGTAACCCGTTCGCCTATCCGCGCGAGCGCGAGGACGGAACCATAGAGGAGGTGGACCGGTCCGACGAGCTGATCGCGAACGCGCGCGCTCTCGGCATCGACGCCATCATCGCGATCGGCGGCGACGGGTCGCTCGGCATCGCCAAGAAGCTGTGCGACAAGGGCGTGAAGATCGTGTGCGTGCCGAAAACGATCGACAACGACATCAGCGGGACGATCACGACGTTCGGCTTCGACACCGCGGTGAATACGGCGCTCGAAGCGATCGACAAGCTGCACACCACCGCGGAGTCGCACGATCGCGTGATGGTCATGGAAGTCATGGGGCGCCACGCTGGATTCATCGCGCTGCACGCGGGGCTCGCGGGGACCGCCGACGTGATACTGATCCCCGAGATCCCGTACGACATCGACCGCGTGTGCGAGAAGATCATGGCGCGCGACCACATGGGGAAGAAATTCTCCATCGTCGTGATCGCCGAGGGCGCGTTTCCAAAGGGCGGGCGCGAATCCATCCGTGGCGAGTCTCTGCCGGGCGAAGCGAAGCGACTGGGCGGAGTGTGCGACGAACTCGCGCAGGTCATCCAGAAGAAGACCGGGAAGGAAAGCCGGTCGCTCACGCTCGGGCACCTGCAGCGCGGCGGACAGCCCACGGGTTACGACCGGCTGCTGGCGACGCGCTTCGGCGGTGCCGCGATCAAGGCGGTGGAGGACAAGCGGTGGGGGACGATGCTCGCGCTGCAGTCCCCGCGTATCGTGACGCTGCCGTTGGATGAAGTGCTGCGCGAGCCGAAGCGAGTGGACCCCAATCACGATATAGTTCTGACGGCTCGCGCCACTGGAGTCTCGTTCGGGGACTAAATGTCCCCTGTGGAGGACGATTCAGCACGGGAAAGCAGGGCCCGTGAAAATCGTAAACCACGCTCCAGTAACGAGTTATGAGTTTTCTCCGGTTCGGCCCCATATCTGCGATTACCTAGCGTGCCGGCATGGGGCCGGCGCATCGTTGGAGTCGTCCATGAACAAGCTCTATCTCGCAATTCTGTTCGCAGTAATCGCCACCGCGACACCGGGGGAGGCCGCCGCACAGGGCAAGCCCCAGGTTCCGCAGCGCGATAGAGATGAGCAGCCACAGGTCCCGAGTCGGTACCGCCCCCCAGCGGGGATGTGCCGCATCTGGCTCGAGGATGTGCCCGCCAGCCGTCAGCCCGCGCCGACCGATTGCATTACGGCGCTGCGCAACAAGCCGGCGAACGGCCGCGTGATCTTCGGAGATCCGCTGCCATCTTCCAAAAGGAAGAAAGGCGACCGTGGCAATCCGTTCGGGATCGGCTCCTTCGAGAGATAGATCAGCTAACGAGGAGGGGCCGATGAGAAGGATCGCTCTTACACTAATCGTTGCCGGCGCCGCATTCGCGACGGAAGCGAGCGCGCAGGTGATAGTTCGGGCCAGTAACGTCCCACCAGGCCAGCGTCCGCCGGCGGGCATGTGTCGCGTGTGGGTCGACGGCGTGTCACCGGGCCGCCAGCCGCGCCCAACCGATTGCGCCACGGCGCGCGCGACGGCGCCGCTCAACTCGCGTATCATTTACGGCAGCGATGCCGCATTCCCCGGCCGCGCAGTCGGCCGTTTTAGAGACGGGAACTGCGACTTCGAGCGCCGCCCGTCGAATCTCGGAGAGATTTTCCTCGGGCTGCGCACTTCGCAGCGCGACATGGATCGTGATTGCCGCGTGAGCTCGGGCCGCACGCGGGATCAGAACATCTGGTACCCGGTGGGCCGTGATGCGAACGGCAACGTGATCTACGAGCGGCGCAGCCGCACGCGGGACGGCCGCGTCAACGTCGAGCGTGCCCGGAGCAGGAACGGAAGGGATCTCGAACGGATCGGGTCGAGGCGCGGTAGCAGGATCGACCGCGATACCGATTCGGATTCCGACCGTCGGGCGCGACGCGGTCGTGATCGCGACCGGGATACCGACCGTGGGGCGCGACGTGGCCGCGATAACGATGGTCGCTCGCAGCTCGAGCGCATCGCGCGCGACCGCGAGAAAGCCCTCGAAAAAGCCCGCAAGGACCACGAGAAAGAGCTAAGAAAGGCGCAGAAGGAGCGCGAGAAGGCGATCGAGCGCGCGCGGCGCGAAGCCGAGCGCAATGCGCGTGGCAACAACGGCAAGCGTCGTGGTAGTGGCCGCGACAACTAGGATTTAGTCGCGCGGTCGAAGTTGATTGGCAGGCTCTGACAGGACCTACGCTTCGCTAAGACGGTCCTGTCAGAGCCCACCAACCAACTTCGACCTCAGGCATTATCCTGAGCCGCGGTTTGATTCGCGGCTTCGCGGTGGCATCTTCCGGTGATGCTGCGCAGCGTACGTGACCAATATCTCCCGCCCGACCATGCAGCGTTCGTCGCGGCCGAACCGCCGACCGGTCGCGTCATCGTCATTGCCCCGACGCGAGCGGCGTGCGAGACCATCGAGCTCGCCCTGGGCCTCCACCTCGACACGTTCCTCGAGCGGGAGCATGGCAGTGAAGTACGCGAGCTCGCCGCCTCCGGAAAGGGATTTGGCATAGTCGCGGGCACCGGTACAGGAAAAACGCTCGCGGTCCGGCCCATCGCCGAGATCATCCTCAACGCACCGCTCAAGGTCGGCGTCGTGAATCGCGAGCGGGAAGCCACGCCCGAGACGCCGAGCTGGAACGTCATAATCGTCACGACGGGTATCGCGCGGCGCTGGTTCCAGGACGGCGACATCCTCGCGAGCGACACGCTCGTCGTGGACGAGATCCACCAGACGTCGGCGGAGCTCGAGCTGTGCCTCGCGCTCGGCAAGCGCGTGGGATGCCGGTTCATCTGGCTGTCCGCGACCGTGGACCCGGCGTTCTACTCGAGCTATCTCGAATCGGCCGCGGTGGTGCAGAGCTTCGCGTTCGATCCCACGAAGGCCGCGAAGGTGACGGTGATCGACAAGGATCCGCTCGAGTTTCTCGACGACCGTTTTCTCCAGCGCGTGCTGAAGGAGCGGCGCGGCGTCGGCGTCTTTCTGCCCACGCGCAACGCGGTGGAGCAGGCGGCGGTCCACGCAGGCGAGCGGTACCCGCGCATCAACACCGCGTTCTACCACGGCGGCGAGCCGATCCGGGTCATCCGGCCGTTTCTCGAGGGTGACGGGCAGAAGCCGTTTCTGCTCGCGATGACAGCCGCCGGACAGAGCGCGCTCAACGTGCGCGGGATGGACACGGTCGTCATCGACGACTCACGCTTCGCCAACGTGATCGAGCGCGGCCGCAATGTGCTCACGCGCGTACACCTCGGCGCCAACGAGATCCTGCAGATGGCGGGTCGCGTGCACGGCCGCGTAGAGAACGGGCGCGTGTTCATCCTGTCGGACCGCAACATCGTGTTCTCGGAGCTGCGTCCGACGGCGCCCGACTTCCAGCTCGCAGGCGACTCCGAGCGCGTGGCGATCACCTGCGCCGACCTCGGCGTCCGCGCGGACGAGCTCGAGCTCCCGGTACCGCTGGACAAGCAATCCTATCGCCGCGCACTTGCACTCCTCGAAGACCGGGGGATTGTGGAGAGCGGGCGGCTCACGCATTACGGCAAGCTCGTCGAGGCGATGCCGGTCGACCGGCCGTGGGCGGAGCTGTTGGTGCACGCCGACGACGACCTCGTGCCGTACGTCGCGGTGATGAGCTCCGTGGAGTCACTGCACCGCATGACCCGCGACGACCGGAATCTCGAGGGGCTGGTCGTCCCGGGGAGCGATCATCTCACCGCATACAATCTTTACGCCGAAGGATTCACGCGCTGCGGCTACATCGGCGAGGTGTACGGACTGCCGCGGCACCTGTTCGACGACAGCGTGGAGCAGTGGGCCGAGGAGCGCGGCGTGCTCGTCAAGGCGATCGAGGACGCGGCGCTCGGGATGGCGAGCGTGTACCGCGCGCTCAACCTGGAGCTGCCGTCGAAGCTGGTGCTCGCGCGCGATCACGCGTACGGCAAGTTCGTGGAGCTGCTCGCCGAGGTGATGCCGTTCGATCTGGTAATCGACGAGGAGACCGCGAGCGGCGACAGCGCGCGCGTGTCAAAGACGAGCGTGTGTGGAAGCTGGGGTCCGATCGCCGGCTCGCTGCGGTATTTCGCGGACCGCAGCGGCATTCCCCGAGCGGGGATAGAAGGCACGCAGATTCCGGCCGAGAAAATCCGGAAGCATGCGCGTCGTGGCCCCGCGGAGGTGGTGTACGACGTGCGCAAGAAGCACAACCCGCTGACGCTGCGCCGAACTCTGACGTACTTCGGCTTCGACTTGGAGCGCGAGTCGGAATCTCTGGAAGAGTTTCCTGCCGGACTGGAACAGGAGACGAGGCACGCTCTCGCCGAGGCGCTGGCGAAAGGTGAGGCGCGGCACGCGGCCGTGAATCGCAACCGCGTGGCGGTCGAGGAGATCCGCGAGATATACAAGCGATCCGGCGGCGCGACGCCGCGGCTTGGCTTGGCGGAGCTGACGGCGATGTACGAGAGCGCTCTGGGCGACGCGCGCTCGCTGAACGATTTCAAGGCATCGCCGCTTCGCCTGGATCTCGAGTTGCTGATCGAGTCTGGCGCGCGCGAGCGATACGCCGCGCTTCCCGACTCAGTGCCGATCCGCGACAAGGAAGTGGAGATCGGCTACGAGGTCGAGGAGGACGACGGTGGGCGGCGTGGCGTCGCGCGGCTGCGGCTGCCTGAGAAAGTCGCGCGCACGCTGAGCGACGCCGAGCTACCGCGGCTGGACCGGCCGCTGCGGTTTATGGTGATGCGCGGGCAGAGAGGGGCGGTGCGCGCGAACAGTCTGGAAGAACTGCAGGACGCGCTCGACCAGCCGTGGACTCCCGACGAAGTGGGCCGCTCCGATCGCGGTGACCGGGAGCCATCGCGTGGAGGCAATCGCGGCGGTGCGCGGGGGCGTGGCGGACGAGGCGACCGCAAGGGCGGGGGAGGGGCGAGCCGTGGCGGACCGAGGCAGGGCAGCAAGCGCGGCGACAAGCGTGGCGCGCCAAAGTCCCGCGGCGGCGGGCGGGGTCGCAGTCCCCGCGGCCGGCGCTAGAATTCTGCACCTATCAACCCACCGTCAATGACCAGGACTTCGCAGTCTTCGTTGCAACACTATTTCGAAGCGCACCAAAAAGTCGTGAGCGACTCGCTGGCCGCGCTGGCCCCCGCCATCGCAGCGTCGGCTGATGCCATGGCTGCCGCGCTGGTCGCCGGGAACAAGGTGATCGCGTTCGGCAACGGCGGCAGCGCGACGCAGGCCAGCCACTTGGTCGGCGAGCTGCTCGGCAGGTTCAAGCTGAACCGCCGCCCGCTGCCGGCCGTCGCGCTCGCGTGCGATCCCGCGGCGGTAACGTGCATCGCGAACGACTTCGGGTATGAGACGCTGTTCGAGAGACAGGTGGAGGCGTTCACGCAGCCCGGTGACATAGCGATCGGGCTCACAACAAGCGGCAAGTCGGAGAACGTTTTGCGCGGGCTGGCAGCAGGGGAAAAAGGCGGGGCGGTTACGATCGCGCTCACGGGGGCCGCTGGCCTGGCCGAAGGTGCTGGGGCTGATTACGTGCTGGCGGTGCCGAGCAAGATTACGGCGCACATCCAGGAGCTACACCTGATGATCCTGCATCTGTGGTGCGTGACGGTCGACGAGGTGGTGAAGGCAGGCTGAATGGAGCGAGCCGGCGACGTCGCGACCGCGCCCGGTTATCGGCGCGCGCTATGGATCGTCGTGCTGCTCAACGCGGGCTACGGCGTGGTGGAGATGGCCGGCGGCTTTCTCGCGGATTCACAAGCGCTCAAAGCGGACGCGCTCGACTTTCTCGGCGACGGACTGATCACGTTCTTCGGGATCGTCGCGCTGTCATGGCCGCGCGAGTGGCGCGCCCGCGCCGCTCTCACACAAGGCGTGTTTCTGGCGGCAATGGGCGTGGGAGTACTCGTCGCGACCGCGTATCGCGTCCTCGTGCTGCGTCAGCCCGACGCGGAGTTGATGGGGGTGTTCGGCGTGATCGCGCTGGTCGTGAACCTCGCCGCCGCCGCGGTCCTGCTGCCGCATCGAGCGGGTGACGTGAACGTGCGCGCGATCTGGCTGTTCTCCAGGAACGATGCGCTGGGGAATCTGGCGGTGGTGATCGCGGCGGGATTTGTCGCGCTGACCGGGACGCGCTGGCCGGATCTGATCGTCGCGGCGGCGATCGCGGGACTCTTCCTGCAATCCGCGTGGTCGATCATTCGGAGCGCGTGGGTGAGTCTCCGGCCCATGCATACTGTGCCGGGGTAGCCCGCGACCTCCCGGCGCTCAAAGGTCAAACGAGCGCGTCTTCGGCGTAGGTGATCCACCCCGTCTGCTCCTCGGCCACGAGTTCGACCATCGTCCCCAGCGGCAACGTAAGGTTCGGCACCTCGTGCCCCGCCGGAAAATCCATCACCACCGGCACACCCAGGTCCGCCACGAGATCGAGCAGAAAATCCTCGAACTCGTCTTCTTCGGACCGATCCAGCGACAGCTGCCCGAACACGATCCCGCGGATGTTCTTCAGCAGTCCCGCGGCGCGCAGATGCACCAGCCGCTCGTCCGCGACCGACATCGGCTCGGTCGTCTCCTCGAGAAATAGAATCGCGCCGCGCGTGTCGATCTCGTACGGAGTCCCGATCGTCTGCTGAACCAGCGAAAGATTTCCACCCGTCAATCGCCCGACCGCGCGCCCAGGCCTGCTCGTGCGCGCGATGCCCTTTCCGATTTTCGTGGTGGGCCGCGGCGTCATGAGCGCGCTGAGAAGCGAGATCATCGTCGGGTCGCGCATGCTGGGAATGAGATCGTCAACTGTGGGACCGTGGAAGACGCGAATCCCCGAGCGGCGCATCAGCCAGATGTGCAGAGCGGTGATATCGGAGTATCCGACGAACGG
This sequence comes from Gemmatimonadaceae bacterium, assembly GCA_046597675.1. GTDB lineage: Bacteria > Gemmatimonadota > Gemmatimonadetes > Gemmatimonadales > Gemmatimonadaceae > JACDCY01. The sequence goes on along the minus strand of JBKJKB010000162.1, from coordinate 942 downwards.
CTTGGGATTGCGCCTGAACACCTCGGGCTCGAGGTACGGGATCATCCGCGTCGCGCCGTAGCCGCCCGTCCCGCCGATCACCGCCTTCACACGCGGGTCGATCCACATCCCCATGAAGTTCTCGGCGCGTCGCTCGTCCTCGCGGCGCTCGAATCGACGCATCTGCTCGATTTCCGTATCGAGAATGACGTTGAATCCGACGTGCTCGAGCGCCTTCACGCCGCGCAGCAGCCATCCCGGCCGCGGCGCGTACGACGGGGCGACCACGCCGATGGTATCGCCCTTCCTGATGGCGGACGGCTTTTGCAGCGGCGGTAAATCCGCGTCGGCCGGGTCGGGAGAGAGTGGCTCGTCCGAGGGCGACCCGGGAGGTGGCTCGCTAGATTGGATCGTATGACCGGTGAGGGGGGGGCAGGGCAGGTAACCTACTTTCGGAAGGGGCTCGGCCTCAAGGCGGAGGTCGAGGAAGAACTCGCTGCCGACTATACGGGTCACCTGGTCGACCTGTTGCGTACGAATGAATACACCCTTACTGCCGGAGACACGACCGTCCGGCTGGCCCGCGAGTTCGGGTTCTGCTACGGGGTGGAGCGAGCCGTGGACTACGCCTACCAGTCCCGCCGGAAGTTCCCGGACCGGCGCATATACCTGGTTGGGGAGATCATTCATAACCCTCACGTCAATGCGAAGCTCCGGGCGATGGGCGTCACCTTCCTTCTGCCCGATGCCAATGGCTTCGACTTCAGCGTCATCCGGCCCGATGATGTCGTCATTCTGCCCGCTTTCGGCGTCACGATCGGCGACTTCGAGTCACTCCGTACGCTCGGCTGCATAGTCGTCGACACCACTTGCGGCTCGGTGCTGAACGTTTGGAAGCGGGTGGAGAGTTACGCGCGGGATGGATTGACGTCGCTGATCCACGGGAAGTACTACCACGAAGAG
>JBKJKB010000049.1:0-2838 GCA_046597675.1 Gemmatimonadaceae bacterium | reverse complement strand
TCTGGCGGAGAAGCGCAAGATCTCCGTCGGCGACAAGATGGCCGGCCGCCACGGCAACAAGGGAATCGTGGCGCGCATCGTTCCGGAAGAAGACATGCCGTTCCTTCCGGACGGTCGTCCAGTCGACATCGTGCTCAATCCGCTCGGCGTGCCGAGCCGGATGAACGTGGGGCAGATTCTGGAAACGCACCTTGGCTGGGCCGCGAAGATCATCGGCTTCTACGCCAAGACGCCGGTCTTCCAGGGCACCACGGAGCGCGAGATCGGAATTCTGCTCAAGCTCGCCGGGACCGTGTGGTCGCGTGACGCGCTGCAACTCGAGACGCCGGCGCCGGTCATGACGGACGACGAGGTCCGCGCGATTCTCGCCGACGTGCGGGTCGACGTCGACGTCGGCCACGGGTCGAGGGCCGGCCTGATGGTCGAGGCCACGCTCAACGATCTCGCCAAGCGCGGTGTCTCCACGGATACGCGGGACGTGTACAAGCGGATCCGCGACTTCCTGTCGGGAGCCGCGCGTGAGCTCGCCGCCCGTGAGTTCAGCGAGCTGGACAACCAGATCACCTATCACACCGCGGCGGCCGACGACGAGGATCTGTCGGACGCGCTCAAGGGCCAGTTCAAGCCCGCGCTGAAGCAGGTCGAGAAGGATCGGGCCGTCGAAGAGTCGTCGATGCTGGCGGGACAGGAGCTGCCCGCGCTCGGCGCGATGTTCGGCGCGAAGGCCGACGCCGACGTTAACGCGGCGACGATCGAGCTGATGCGCATCGCCGGCCTCACGCCGGGCGGAAAGGTCTGGCTGCGCGACGGTCGAAGCGGAGAGACGTTCTCCAGCCCGGTCACCGTCGGCGAGATCTACATGCTCAAGCTGTCGCACCTCGTGGACGACAAGATCCACGCGCGCAGCATCGGGCCGTACTCGCTCGTGACGCAGCAGCCGCTCGCCGGAAAGGCGCAGTTCGGCGGCCAGCGTTTCGGAGAGATGGAAGTCTGGGCGCTCGAGGCGTACGGCGCCGCGCACACGCTGCAGGAAATTCTCACCGTCAAGTCGGACGACGTGAACGGGAGAAGCCGCGTGTACGAGGCGATCGTGAAGGGTCAGAACCTTCCCGAGCCGGGCACGCCGGAGTCGTTCAACGTGCTCGTGCAGGAGCTGAAGGCGCTTGGAATTCACGTGAGGATGGACACGCACGCGAATAACGGCCGGGGATTCGGGAACGTCTCCGGTAACGGGAGTGAGGGTTAACATATGATTGATTTTCGCAGCTCGCGCGATACGCGCTCGGCCGCTTTCGATTTCATTCAGATTCGGATCGCATCTCCGGAAGAGATCCGCGGTCCCAAGGACGCCAAGGAGCGCGAGCGGCTGGAGATGGCCGGCCTGCGCACCTGGTGGTCGTGGGGCGAGGTAACCAAGCCGGAGACGATCAACTACCGGTCGTTCAAGCCCGAGAAGGACGGCCTCTTCTGCGAGCGCATCTTCGGCCCCGTGAAGGACTGGGAGTGCCACTGCGGCAAGTACAAGCGCATCCGGTATCGCGGAGTCATCTGCGATCGCTGCGGCGTGGAAGTCACGCTCAGCAAGGTGCGCCGCGAGCGCATGGGCCACATCGAGCTCGCCGTACCGGTCGCGCACATCTGGTTTTTCAAGACGCTGCCGAGCCCGATGGGCAACCTCGTGGATCTCACGCTGAGAGACCTTGAGAAGGTCATCTATTACTCGAACTACGTCGTCATCGAGCCCGGCGAGCAGGAAGTCCGCCAGGGCGAGCTGCTCGACGAAGACCAGTTCATAACGCTGAAGCAGAAGGCGAAGGAAGACGGCGACCACGCGTACCTGGCCGACATCGGCGCGCCCGCAGTGCGTGACCTGCTGCGCCGCATCGACGTGGACAAGGTGGCGGTGGAGCTGCGCGCGGCTCTCGTGGACGAGGGCTCGCAGCACAGAAAGAAGCAGCTGCTCAAGCGGCTCAAGATCGTGGAGGCTTTCCGCAACTCCGGCGACCACGGCCCGACGCGCAACAAGGCCGAGTGGATGATCCTGGACGTTGTCCCGGTGATCCCGCCCGATCTCCGTCCGCTCGTGCCGCTCGACGGCGGCCGCTTCGCGACGTCGGATCTCAACGATCTGTATCGCCGCGTCATCAACCGCAACAACCGTCTCCAGAAGCTGATCCTGCACCGCGCGCCGGAAGTCATTCTCCGGAACGAGAAGCGAATGCTGCAGGAGTCGGTGGACGCGCTGTTCGACAACGGCCGCCGCTCCAAGGCGATCCGCGGCCGCGGCAAGCGTCCGCTCAAGTCGCTGTCCGACATGCTCAAGGGCAAGCAGGGCCGGTTCCGCCAGAACCTGCTCGGCAAGCGCGTGGACTACTCGGGCCGTTCCGTCATCGTCGTCGGTCCGGAGCTCAAGCTGCACCAGTGCGGATTGCCCAAGGCGATGGCGCTGGAACTGTTCAAGCCGTTCATCATCCATAAGCTCGTCGACAAGGGAATCGCGGAGACGGTGAAGCGCGCCAAGAAGATCGTGGAGCGCGAGTCGCCCGAGGTGTACGAGATCCTCGAGGAGATCATCCGCGACCATCCGGTCATGCTCAACCGCGCTCCGACTCTGCACCGTCTGGGAATCCAGGCGTTCGAGCCGGTGCTCGTCGAAGGCAAGGCGATCCGGATTCACCCGCTGGTCTGCGCGGCGTTCAACGCCGACTTCGACGGCGACCAGATGGCGGTGCACGTGCCGCTGTCGTTCGAGGCGCAGCTCGAGTGCCGTGTGCTCATGCTGTCGTCCAACAACATCGGCACGTGCACCGCCATCTGGTCGCCGTCGAAGTCGGCGTT
>JBKJKB010000092.1:0-7544 GCA_046597675.1 Gemmatimonadaceae bacterium | reverse complement strand
ATCCCGGAGTGCAGCCCGGCGTTCTCCGTGAGGAATGGAGGCAGCCCCTGGTTCATGTCCGGATGCACCAGCCGATCGGTGCGTCGCTCGGAGATGGTCGCCAGGTTCGTCAGCGCGATCGCGAGAAAGTCGAGCGCCATGGCGACGGACTGGCCGTGAAAGTTGCCTCCGCTCAGCAGCTCGCCATTCTCGAAAACGAGCGGATTATCGGTGGCGGCGTTGATCTCGCGCGTCACGATACCCTCGATCCATCTGAGCGCGTCGCGTGCAGGCCCGTGCACCTGCGGCATGCACCGCAGCGCGTACGCATCCTGCACGCGGGGATCGCCGTGCCTGTGGGATTCGCGGATCTCGCTTCCGTCCAGCAGCTCGCGCAGCAGCGCGGCGGATTCCTTCTGGCCCTCCTGGCCGCGCGCGTCGTGAATTCTCTCGTCGAACGCGACGGGTGTCCCGAGCAGCGCGTCCAGTGACATCGCGCCTGCAACGTGCGCGGTCTCCCACAGCGCGAGCGCGTCGTGCACGAGCAGAGCGGCGATCGCGGTGTGCGCCTGCGTCCCGTTGATCAGCGTGATCCCCTCCTTCGCCTGCAGCTTGAGCGGGGCGAGCTTCGCCGCGTGCAGCACCTCAGCGGCCGGGGCCTCCTTCCCGTTGATGAACAGCGTCCCCTCGCCGATCATCGCGAGAGCGAGGTGGGCGAGCGGCGCGAGATCTCCGCTGGCGCCGGCGCTGCCCTGCTCCGGTACGGGCGGATACACTCCGGCGTTGAGCATGCCGCACAGCAGCTCGGCCAGGTCGGCGCGCGCGCCGGAAAACCCCTTGGCTATGACGTTCGCGCGGAGCAGCATCATCGCACGCACTTCGCGCTCGGGCAGGAGCGGCCCCACGCCGGACACGTGGCTGCGGACGAGATTGACCTGCAGCTCCTCGAGCCTGGCCGGATCGATCGCCACATCGGCGAGCTTGCCGAAGCCCGTCGTCACGCCGTACACGACCTGACCACCGGCCGCGGCCTTTTCCACCACCGTCCGCGTTCGCGACATGCGCGTCCTTGCCGCCGGTGCGAGCTCCACGCGCGCTCGCTCAACGGCAACGGCGTATACGTCGCCGATAGTGAGCGAGTTACCGTCGAGTGTGATCGTCACTGTCGCGGAATCGGTCGGTACGTCTGCTTGTCGTAGTCGAACTTCAGGTCGGGCTGCGCCTTGAGCGCGATGAAGAAGCTGAAAGCGAAGTTACCGTTCGGCGCCTTGGTGAACGCGAACGTCGAGCGCCAGTCGTGCAGGTCACGCTGCAAGCTCACCGTGTGGCTGGCGAACGCGCGGGCCTGAAAATCGTAGTTGGTTCCCCAGCTTGCCGACCACGTCGGAGTGATGTTGAAGCTCATCTGCGACTGGACAGTCTCTCGCGACGGAATCCGCACAAACGCGGCCCCGATGACCGGCTCGAACGGAGTGGCGTTGGCGGGATTGGTCTGCTGCTCGATCAGACACTGGTTGTACGCGATGGGATTGAACTGATAGATGCGGCAGTTCACCGCCGGATCATAGTCGATGACGTTACCGCCGATGGGCGGCCGTTGACGCTGGGAGCTGAAGCTGATGTTCGCCTGGAACCCTTGAGTGGCGGCCATGCCGTAAATGCGATCGCGCGAAGCCGAACCCGCGACGGGCGTCGAGCCCGCGCGCTGAGACAGCGCATCATCGCCGGCCGGCTGCAATCGCTCGATCTGGGGAGTGCGTTGTGGGACTGCCCGCCCGAACAGGCGCGAGAATACGGCGAAGATCCCCGATTGCTGATTGACCGTGAACGATGCGCTCAGGCTCTCTCGGTATGGCTTGAACACGGCCGTATCGCTGAGCAGGTTCCCCTGGAACAGCGAATAGTCGGCGGTGAGGTTGAATCCCGGCAGCAGCTCCGACGCCAGATCGTACGACAGCCGCTCGGTCGCGAAGCCGGAACGCCCGGTCGCGCGGGCTCGCTCGAAGTCGTACGCCAGCGGCGAGAAGTTGAGCGACAGGAGCCGGATCTTCCGGTTGTTGCCGTCCGACTTGTTGCCGCCGGTAGCGCTGTCCGGCTTGCCGCGGAGCTTGGCCTCGATGGTCTGCGAGATCTGCAGCTGAATCTGGTTTTGAGCGAGGCCACCGATATAGTCGAACCGCGTTCTGTTGGTTGCGGCGAGAAACGCATCGCTGACTTCGGCCTTGGGCGCGTAGCTGTACGTCAGCCGCGGTGAAACCGAATGCCGGAGCCGCTCGACGGGACCGAGTCCCGGAAACAGTCCGAAGAACGTGGGCGATATGCCGATACCGTAAATGGGCCGCTTCGACTGGCGGACATATCTGCCGCCGGAGAACTGGCTTCGAACCATGTACGCGGACGGGTCCACATTGGTAAAAGAGATCTGGGGCGTGACGTTCCACGTGCCCACGAGAAGACCCGGCAGACCGATGCTTGTCTCCCAATCGAGATTGGTGCGATACGTACGGCTGAAGATCCGCGTGGCATACACCCCGCTGTCAGTGCGGCTCGCCATCTGAACCGACACTGGATAATCGTCCTCACTGTCCGCTGCGCGGAAGGAGTTCGTCCAGGTGAATCCAAATATCTTGATGGGCGTGTTGAAAGAGACGTTCGTGGCGCGCCTGTCTCCGCTCACCTTCACGCTATCGAGGCCGCCCTCGCGCGGGAGATACCGGAACGAAATCGTACCAGGCTGATCGAGATTGAAGTTCTGGTCATTGATGACGGAAAGCGACGGCGTCCACTCCAGCCACCGCGCCAGCGCCAGGGTGGGAGTGATCAGATTGAAATTCGGGAATTGCTGATCCACCTGATCACGGCCCGGGTACTGCCTCCGGTTGCCGCCGATCGTGAGCGACGCGGGCCCGAGTTTTTGTGCGTAGTTCGCCTGCGACGAAATGGTCGCCATCACTTGCCGTGGATCGAACGCGTTGGTCCGCTGGATGAAAGTGTTGGTGACGTAATTGAGGTTGAACGTCAGATTCCGCGTTTGCGAAAAGTTCTGTTGATGCGCCCACGACAGCGCGGTGTTCGTGTTTCCTGTACGCTGCCTGTCGTGCGACGCCGCGAACCTCCCCGTCATGAACCGGCCCAGCCAGCGATACTGAAACTCACCATTGTACTTGATCCACCCCGGGTCGCCCTCGGTCGGACGCGCGCCGCTGCGCCAGTCGAGCCATAGCCGCGCGTCGGTGTACTCACTCAGCGCGAAGTAATAGCCGACGTTATCGACGTGCCGGCGATAACTCGGACTGTTGCGGAAGATCTCGCTCACGCCGAAACGCGGCGTGAGTATCCCGCTGCGCCGGCCGGAACGGATGTCCTGGAACATGAACGGCAGCCAGAGAACCGGAACCTCGCCGATGTACAGCACGGCCGGCCGGGCGACCAGCAGCGTCTTCGAGACCATCTTGATCTTGCCCGCCCTGAAGAAATAATGCGGGAGCGAATCGTCACACGTGGTAAAGTCTCCCTGCCGCACGAAGAAGGTGGTCGGCAACCGTCCCGTGGTATCCGACACGAATGCCGCCTCTACTCCCGACACGAACCATCGCTCTCCGCTTTCGACGGCAGTGCTGATGTTGGTGACGCTGCCGCGCCTGGTGGCGATGTTGTACGTCAGCGAGCCGCGTGAGACCACGTCCTCGGCGTTTTGCGACGGATCGCGAAGAATATTCGTGTCACCGAGCACAACCACCAGCTTCGTCACGTCGCTGTACAGAATGGTGTCGCCCACTACGAGCGTGGCTCCGCGTCCAACAGCGGCCGGGTCGCCCGTGAGGTCGAGCGTCCGCACCTTGGCATCGAATACGACGCGATCGCCCTGATACCGCGTGGCCGAGTAGCCACGTCGTTCGAGCAACGCGCGCATGAGCGAATCCGCCTCGGCCCATTTCACCAGCTCGCGGCGAGTCGAATCACGGCTCGCGGAATCGCGGGACGTAGCGTCAGGTCGGGCGGATATTACCTGGGCCTGCGCCGCCGACGCGGACACGGCAACGAGTGCCGCCATGACCACAGAATGCACGACAATCCGCCGGGTCACGCCGGCTCTCCCGCGTGCTGCTCCTCCGCACGCTCCTCCGCCGCCCTTCGTGCCGCGCGCTTCCGCTGCCGCCGATGCAGGGCCTTGGACATCACGACGCTCAGCTCGTACAGAAAGTAGAGCGGGACCGCGAGGGCCACGAGCGAAGTCGGGTCCGAGCCCGGTGTGACGAACGCCGACACCACGAGCACGGCGACGGCTGCGTGACGACGGAACTTCACGAGCATCTCCGGCGTCACGATGCCGAGCGCCGTGAGCGCCAGAATTGCGATCGGGAGCTCGAACGCCACGCCGAACATCAGCGACATGCTCACCGCGAAGCCGAAGTAGTCACCTGCGGTGATCATCGGCGTCAGCTGCCCCGCCTGCAGGCCGAGGAGAAAGCTCATCGTGAGCGGCAGAACCACGAAAAACGACAGCGCTACTCCCGCGAGGAAGAGCACGAGCATCCCGGCGAGCACCGGAATGACCATTCGCTTCTCCTGCGGCCGCATCGCGGGGGCCACGAACAGCCATATCTGGTAGGCGATCACGGGCGACGCGATGATCGCACCCAATACGAACGCCATGTCGATCAGGATCCCGAAGACGTCGCCGGGGTGGGTGTAGACGAGAGTTCGTCCGCCGAGGTATGGACGAATGGGGCGTTGCAGGAAGCCGATGATGTCGAAGTTGGTGACTACCGCGAACGCGATGATGACGCCGGCGATGAAAGCGGCGCCGGCCCGCAGCAGTCGCTGGCGCAGCTCCTCGAGGTGATCGAGGAACGGCATCTCCGCGCTGGGGGACCGCCGGGACATGTCTGAGTGGTTGCGTTACTGCAAGTCGCGCAATCTGTCGCGCGCCAGCGCGGCTTCGTCGGAGCGCGGGAACTTGCTGATCACTTCGTTATACAGCTGGCGGGCCTCGCGCGTGCGCCTCGCTCCTTCGGCCGCCACTGCGCGCTTGTAGGTCGCGGTCGCGGCGCGGGGAGAGCGTGGATAGGCCGACGCGACCCGGGCATACGCCTGGTCCGCGGCTTCCGCATTGCCTTCGGCCGCATGTGTCTCCCCGATGTAGAACTGCGCCTCGGCGGCTACGTCCGCTTCCGGATACCGCGCGAGCAAATCCTCGAACGCGGTGCGCGCGGCGGCAGTGCTCCCGCGGAGCAGCTGATCACGTCCGATCTGATACAGCTGGTTTGGCCCCGGTACCGCGGCGGTTGCTCCAGGAGTCGTTGGGGCGGCGGTCCTCGACTCGACTGCGGCTCTCAGCTCCTGCATCCGCGACTGGCTCTGGCCGGCGACCTCCTGCAGCCTGCGCGTATCCTCCTCTATGGCGGTAAGCCGCCCTTGCACGTCCGTTCTCAACCGCGTCAGGCGGGTGGCGATGGCACTCACGGAGTCTGTCAGCGATTGCATCGACTGCATCACGCGCCGGATTTCCAAACGCCGCGCGGAATCGCTCTGAGCGGCTTCAGCGCGTACCAGCATGATGTCCTGCTGCAATACTGTGACGTCGCTTCTCGTCGCCACGCATCCGGCGAAGACTAGAGGGAGCGCGACCAGCAGGCAGACGCTGCGCCGCGGCATTTCAGTCAGGCGTATTGGTGACATCTTGATCATTGGAAAGAGTTGGCGCGAGATGCGGCGACCAGTCTGCGAGACGCGCACCCGCGGCGTGCGTAAGCTGGCGAAGACGCCCTGACTCAGTGTCGATCACCCAAAGTTGTTTCACACCGCTCCGGCTCGACGTGAATACCAGGTGCCTTCCATCCGGCGCCCACGACGGATCCTCGTTCACACCTTCGCTCGTAAGCTGTTTCACGGCCCGGTCGCGAAGGCTGAGCACCATAATCTGAAAGCCCCTTGCCGTCGCCTGATACGCGATCAGGCGACCATCAGGCGACCACGCCGGACTGGCGCGATAACTCGTGCCTCCGAACGTGAACTCCGTGAGCAGCTGCACATTGGTCCCGTCGGAGTCCGAAATATATACCTCGGGCTGCCCTGCTCTCCCCGACATGAACGCGATCCGGCGCCCGTCCGGGCTGAACGTCGGCGAGGTGTTGTCGGTGCCTCGTCCCACGGTCACCCTGCGGGCGGCGGCCAGATTCGCGAGCGACGCCGAGACGATCTCCGTGCCGCCGTCGCGCGTCGTGGCCCAGATCAGCTGCTGGCCGTCTGGCGAGAACGCGGGCGTGATGTTGAGGCCCTCGGGCGTGGCCCGTACGATGCGTCGCGTGCCGGTCTCGAGATCGTGTAGCTCGATACGCGTCCCCGCCGAGCCGTACCGGCTGTAGGCGATCGTCCTGCCGTTCGGATGCCATGCTGGCGACATCGTCAGCGCGCCGCGCGTGAGCTGACGCTGGTTCGCGCCATCGCTGTCCACGATCCATACGTCGCTGCCGCGCACGAACAGCACGCGAGAACGCGACATTCCTTTCACGCCGGTGATCCAGCGCTCGACCTCATCGGCCATGCCGTGGATCTCCATCCGCCAGCTTCCGCTCGAGCGAGCGGACGCGATCGTGATCTCGTCCGTGCGGAGCACCGCTCGCGCGGTGACGTCGTGGACCTCGGCCCGGTAACCGCCGGCTATCGGCACGATGCGGACGATCGCGGCCGCTCCCAGTCGCGAGAAGAGCTGGTAGTTGAAGCGCCGGCCGGCCGCGGGCGTCAGTCCCCGGAGAGCTGCGCTGTCGAGCGCGATCACCGTGACGCGATCGCCAAAATCCAAATCGCGTTGAACGATGGCGCGAACCGAGTCGCCCGGCAGCGGCTCGACCGGCAGCACGATGACCCCGGGCCTGACGCCTGCTCCATAACTGAGCCCGATGCGCACGCCTCGCGGGACGTTCGGCCTGTCCTGCGCGCCCGCCGCGAGCGGGAGAGCGGTCGCGATAAAAGCCACGGCGAACGCTGCGCGAAACGCCTGCGCGATCATCTCAGTACCTGGGGATCAAAGCTGAACACCACCGGGAGCACGTCATCGGAGAACCCATCCGGCAACGGGCCGAACGCACGCGCGGCAGCGGCGGCTTCGACCGCACCCTGCGCTTCCAGGTCGAAGGTATACGAGCCCGAACGCGTGATGAATCGCACGTTGGAAACGGACCCGTTGCGATGAATCAGAAACATGACCTCCGCTTTGAGCCGGGCGTTGGAATCGGGCGGTTGGAAACGCAGCGCGATCTGGCGCACGATGTTGTTCAGGTACCCCGGGAAGGGAAATTCGATTCCCTCCGTTTGCACCGTCGCGACGTCGGTTCCGCGTCCACCTATGGGACCACCTCCGGCACGCGCCGCCGGAGTCCGCGGTCGCGCTGCCTGTGCGGGCGCGGGCGTCACTCGGCGCGGGGCGCGCACCGGCGCGCGGTCCGGCGAGGGCATCTGCTGTACTGGTTGTTCGGCCGCAGGTCTCGGTGGCGCCGTCTGCGCGGGCGTGGGTGGCGTTTGCGTCACTTCGCCGATCGCGCGTGGTCCTGCCGGTGCCGCGA